>JABZYJ010000003.1 GCA_015265235.1 Selenomonas sp.
ATATTCGGATATGCCTTTTAAAATTTTCTAGTTCCACGTTCTTGAACTATCTCCTGTATTCTTGTCATTCTCTTTTTCCATCATGCATAATATAATTGATATTAGTATCCTGCACACCATATCTCATACAAAAAGTCTAAATTTTCCTCTGGTATTTTTCTTCCAAGAGCTTAATCATAAAAATCTCCATATTTACACTTTAATCATGTGGCTTATAGCGATCTTGGATTGTACTTTCTAGTTGTATGGGTACATTCAGTAATATCTTTTATAGAATCAATACGCCATCCTCTCTTCTTAATTGTGAAAAAACAGAAGAAGCTATTGCACGAAGGTAAATTTATCTTTGTGCAATAGCCCCTTGTGTTCTGCTTTAGAATAGTTCGTCATGTGATCCTGTGCGTGATGCAGTCAATATGAGCTGCCCGTGGTCGATGGCATAGATGAGCAGCCAGTCCGGCATGATATGGCACTCCCGAAAACCGCTGTAGTCTCCCGTCAAAGCATGATCGCGATAACGGGCGGACAAGCGTTCGTCGCGGCGCAGAGCTTGCAAAACGGTGTCTAATTTTTCTATTGGAGCACCTTGCTTGCGTAGGCGTTTCAGATCTCTGCGAAACTGTGTGGTGAAGACGAGGTCAAGCATTTTGCCTCTCCGCGTCCATTTCATCAATCAGTTCGGACAGGGATGTATAATGCTTTGCCTTGACTTTTCCACTCATGATGTCGCGCGCTTCCTCCATGGCGCGCAGCGTTTCCTCGTTATAGCGCGGTTGCTTGGGCTGAAAGGGAAAGCCGCCTTCCATGATGGATGCATGGAGAAAGATATTGATGGCATCCGTCACGGAGATACCGAAACGCGCAAATACGTCTTCTGCCTGTGTTTTGATGACAGGGTCAATGCGCATATTGATGCTTGCTGTTTTGGGCATGGCAGTACCTCCTTTTATTTCATTGTAACGCAGAAGTGAAGCAATAGCAATACATTTTTATATGTCCCAGTGAAGCTGTGCAGGATCGGGGGTGGCGCGGTCAATCTCGCGCAGAATCCATGAGGCGTTTTCGTGTGTCTGTGCAAATGCCTCGGCAAGCGGCTGTTCGTAGGCGGGCGGGATCTCCATTGCGTGAATCGCCATGTGCATGTAGTCCTTTGCGATGAGGACGACACCGCGCTCGGCGGCGAGATGTGCCTTGAATCGGTAGCCGTAGTACAGGTAGCTGTTGTGCGGGACGGCATCCTCCAGTCCCTCAAAGGCGGAAATGCGCTCATCGGCCTCTGCCTCGGCGTCCTCGGTCATGCCGAGTTTGTGCATGAGGTTCCACCGATCCGCCCACAGTTCACCGCGCAGGATGTACTTGTAGAGGAAATCCGTCCCCTCGGCACATTCAATCGCAAGATTGATGTGCTCCAGTGCCGCTTCCTGTGTTTTCTTTTCCTCCGCCTCAAGTGCCGAGAGTCCCTGCATGGCGTAGACTTTTTCCTCCACGTCCTGCGCGAGTTCCTCGTTTACCTCGGCATCCATGACACTCTGAAAGAGTTCGATCGCCTCCACGCGCTGCTCCGGCATCTGTGCGAGAAAATGGGCGAGCCGCGCCCGTGCGTGCCAGTCCTCCACACCGCCGGCAAAGAGTTCGTGGGGTGGAGCGTTTTTTCCGAGACGGTCGATAACGAGATGGATGCGTTCATGAAATGTTTCCGGCGTCATAATTTTATCACCTGTTTCATTTGATTCAAAAGGGGCAGATCGTGTGTGATGACGATGAGTGTTGCGCCGCGTGCATCGGCATCCGCCAAGACGGATGTGATGAGGCGTGTGCCGCAGGCGGCATCGAGCCCTGCCGTCGGCTCATCGAGGAGCAGGATCGGCGCATCGCCCGCGAGTGCAAGTGCGGTGAGCAGCCGGCTGCGCTGTCCCCCCGAAAGACGGGAGGCGTTCATTCCGAGCGGCTCGTCGAGCCCTGCGGGCAGAGCCCGCACGACGTCCGCGAGCTGCGCCGTTTCAAGTGCGTGCCATATTGCTGTCTCAGAGATATCGCCGCGCAGGCGCAGAAAGTTGTCCCGTATAGAGGCAGAGAACAGCCAGCTGCCCTGCAGGGCGGCACCAAAATAGGCGCGCGACGCGTCAGGGGAGAGCTTCGTATGGGGAACGCCGTCGTAGGAGATCGTGCCCGCATCGGGCTCCCAGAGACGGAGCAGAAGGCTCGCCAGCGTCGTCTTGCCCGCACCACTCTCACCGATGATGGCCGTGTGCTCGCCGCGGCGGATCGTAAGGCTGAGGTTCTGCACAATGGGGATGTCCGTATGATAGCCGAAGACGAGGTGTTTCACCTCGATCAGAGGTGCGTTTGCTGATTTCTCGAAAGGCGGTGCGATGGAGGCAGGCTGTGTGTGCTCTCCGTCTGATGGGAGAATGTGTCGCGCGGCACGCGCCGATTCCTGTGCGCCGAGAACGGCGGGGGGGATCGGGCGGAGCTCGGCGAGTACCGCCTCGAGGGCGAGAACCCAGACCGCGTACTGGATACCCGTGAGCATCCCCTCGGTCACGCAGGGGATGAGGAGGATGATGGCCGCGATCCAGACGATGATCCGCAGGACGTCGAGCAGGGTGAAGAGCTGCTCGCGGCGCCTCCCTCGTGCCGTTTGCTCGCGCTGAAACGTCGCCGCCGCCTCATCCAGCACTGCCTGTGCATGCTGTGTACTGCCGGCGGCGCGCAGCTCGGTGCGCCCGTCGAGCTGATCGAGGAGACTGCTGCGATAGTCGGCACTTTGCGCGCGCAGTTCCGTTTCGCGGAGGAGGAGAGGGAGCGCGAGATGGAGCAGAAAGAGCAGGAATACGGCTGTGGCCGCAGGGAGGCTGAGCGGCAGGAGAGCCGCACAGGCGAGCAGCACCAAGGCGAGGGCGATCAGTGGCGGTGGGACGGCGCGCAGGTAGAAGTCGCGCAGGGTCTCACAGCCCGTCAGCAGATCGTGGAGGAACTCGCCCTCGCGTACGTTGCCCTCACGCATGGGAATGACGGCGGCAGAGCGGCGGTAGGTCGCCTGCTGCAGCGTCTCGTAGCAGCCGAAGGCGAGACGGTGGGAGAGCAGACGCTCAAGATAGCGAAAGACGGCGCGCCCGATGCCGCACGCCCGCACGCAGGTAATGGCGAGGGCAAGTGCCGAGAGGGGCGGTGCGAGTGCCGCACTGGCGATGATCCACGCCGCAGAGGCAATGAGGGAAATGCCCGCCGTGGCCGCGAGGAATCCCGCGAGGAGGGCGGGGAGTGCCGCCGCAGGTGCGGCGATGGAGAGCAGCCGAAAGAGCATTGTGGTCATCATGCCTCACCTCCCAGTGTCACGACCTGATCTGCCCATGCGATGAGCGCAGGACGGTGCGCCGTCAGAATCATCGTGCGGTGATGTGAAAATGCTGTCAGGGCATCGATCACGCAAAGCTCGGTCTCCTCATCCAGCCCCGCCGTCACCTCGTCCAGAAGGACGATGGGGCGATCCTGAAAGAGGGCGCGTGCCAGACCGAGGCGGTGACGTTCTCCTGCCGAGAGCGGATGGCCGCCCATGCCGAGGCGCGTATGCAGTCCATCGGGCAGCGCGCGCAAAAAGTCACCGAGTGCCGCCGCCTCCAATGCTGCCGTGATTTCGGCATCCGCCGCGTCCCGCGTCCACAGCGTCACGTTTTCCGCAAGGCTCGCACCGAAGATATGTGGCTCCTGCGGGACATACGTGATGAGCGCAGTGCGTGTCTCCTCTGTGAGGCGCGCGAGGTCATAGCTATGCTCTGTTCCTGCACCGTCCGCGAGGGTGATCCTCCCCTCCGAAGGAGAGAGCTGCCCCGCAAGGAGGAGGAGCAGTGTCGATTTGCCGCTGCCACTGTCGCCTGCGATCACGGTGGACTTTCCTGCGGGAAAGGAGAGTGTGAGATCCGTCAGAACGGCCTCGTCGGTCAGCGGGTAGCGATAGGTGAGCGCCTCCGTGCGTACGGAGGGAGGGGAGAGAATCTGATCGTGCGTTCCCGTGATAGAGGGCGGTGCATCGAGGTAGGGGGCAAGCGCCTTCTCTGCTGTCGCGGCATCCATCGCCGCATGGAAGGCAATGCCGCCCTCACGCAGCGGCTGATAGAACTGCGGCGCAAGGATGAGCACGAAGAACGCCGCCTGAAAGGTCATGCCGCCGTCCATGAGACGCAGACCAATGGAGACCGCGATGAGGGCAATCGACAGGGTTGTAATCAGTTCCAGTGCAAAGGAGGAGACAAAGGCAAGCCGCAGTACCGCGAGCGAGGCCTCGGAGAACGCATGGCTCATCTGGGCGAGATGATGCCCCTCCGCATCGATGCGGCGAAAGATTTTAAGCGTCGCCGCCGCGCGCACCAGATCTCCGAATCCGTCCGTCAGCGCACGCATCTCATCCCATTGACGCTCGCTGGCACGGCGCGTCGCCTTGCCGATGAGGTAGAGGAGAAATGGCGCGATCGGCAGGGTGACCAGAAAGAGCAGCGCCGACAGCGGATCGACGACAGCCGTCACGAGCAGGACGAGCGGGATGATGACGACACCTGCGATCATGGTGGGCAGGAGAGTGCGAAACCAAGGGTCGAGCGCATCGACGCGCTCAAGCGTCAGCGTCAGCACACCTGCACCGCTCTGCCCATGTGCAAGCATCGCTCTGTGGAGGGCACGCCGGCAGAAGAGGCGCAGATCATCGGAGAGCTGTGCCTCGATGCGGCTCTTTGGCAGGCGCAGGAGCGCCATGGCGAAAATGCACAAAAACAGCATCAGAAGCTCTGATGCTGTTTCGGCAAGTCCGCCGTGCCCAAGAAATACAGTGTTCACAATGGCGGCCGTATTCCATGCCGCGAGGATGGTCAGCCCTCCGTGCAGGAGTTCGACCGCAACGCGGATGGAGAGGCTGCGCCGCTGCGAATGCAGCATTTGAAACAGGATGGACTTTCGTTTTTTCATTGTTTCCTTTAATATGCCTGATGTCCCGAATCGTTCGGAGAAACGCGCTTGCGGAAGATGTAGTACGTCCAGATCTGATAGCAGAGGACGACGGGGACAAGAATGCCGGCAGCAATGGTCATGATGGAGAGTGTGTACTCCGTCGAGGACGCATTGTAGATCGTCAGACTGTAGCCGGAGTTCAGGCTCGAGACCATGAGACGCGGGAACAGTCCGGCGAAAAAGCCGACCGTCGTGCCGACGATGGCGAGGGCGCCGAGGATAAACGCACCCTTATGGGCACGCTTGTAGAGAGCACCGATGCCGAGCACGAAGGAAAGCGCCGAGAGGAAGAGAGCCGCCGTGGCGACGGTGCTCTGGTAGAGGTCGGTCTCAACATAGGTGAGGATCATGCAGATCACATAGAAGACCGCTGCAGCGACGCCAAACTTCAGACCGAGCGTGCGAGCGCGGTCGAGCAGGTAGGTGTTGGTCAGGCGCAGCTGCAAGAATGCTGCGCCGTGGAACGCGAAGACGAGAACGAACGTGATGCCGCCGACGATCGTGTAGGGCGTCAGGAGATCAAAGAATCCGCCCTGATAGACCTTGTCCGCACCGATGGGAAGCCCTGCGATCAGATTCGTGACCGCAACGCCCCAGAGGAATGCGGGGACGATGCTGCCGAAGGCAAGTGCGTACGACCAGCGGCGCTGCCATACTTCATCCTCACGATGATGGCGGAACTCGAAGGCGACGCCGCGCAGAATGAGGGCGGCGAGCATGAGGAAGAGCGCAATGTAGAAGGTGCTGAACATCGTCGCATAGACATGCGGGAAAGCCGCAAACGTGGCACCGCCCGCCGTAATCATCCAGACCTCGTTGCCGTCCCAGACAGGGCCGATGCTGCGGATGAGCTGAGAGCGGTCGCTCTCCTTGTCGGAGATGAGTGTGAGGAGCGTGCCGACGCCATAGTCAAAACCCTCGAGGAAGAAGAATCCCGTGAAGAGGACGACGATCAGCACGAACCAAAGAATATTGTAGTCCATTCTTACTTCCCTCCTTCGATGGCAGGAGTGATCTTCGTGCGGCGGATGAAGCGGAAGGCGAGATAGAGCGCGGTGATGAGCAGCAGCAGGTAGAGTACCGTGAAGCCGATCATCGTGAACCAGATCTCCCCAGCGGTCAGATTCGGTGAGACCGCATCAGCCGTCTTCTGCAGTCCAACCACGATCCACGGCTGGCGTCCCATCTCTGCGACGATCCAGCCGCAGGAATTGGCGATAAACGGAATGACGACCAGCCACGGTAGGGCGTAGAGCAGTTTCTTTGCGGAAAGAATCTGTTCCTTCTTCGTCAGATAGAGCACGACGAGCGAGACGAGCACCATGAAGAAGCCGGAGCCGACCATCGCGCGGAACGAGTAGAAGAGCATCGTGACGTGCGGACGGTAGTCGCCCTCACCGTACTTCTGCACAGCCTCTTTCTGGAGATCGTTGATGCCGCGCACCTCACCCGAGGGGCCGTCATGCACCATGATCGTGAACATATAGGGGATGGTGATCTCGAAGTCGTTCTGCCCCTTTTCCATATTGGGGTAGGCGAGAACGGCAAACGGTGCGGGATCCTCCGTCTCCCAGAGGGCCTCCATGGAGGCGAGCTTCATCGGGTTTGCCTGTGCGAGGTACTGCGTGTGGAAATGTCCGCTCGCAATGACGCCGACCACGCCGACGAGCGTGTAGATGGCACCTGCCTTGATTGCCTGTGTAAACGCGTAGCGCGACTCCGTGTCGTGCATCAGCTTCCATGCGGAGACCGCCATGACGACAAAACCGGCGGTCGTGATGCCCGCAAAGAGCGTGTGGGACTGCTCACCGAGGATGTAATGGTTCGTTACAAGCTCCGCGAAGCTCGCCATTTCGGCACGCCCATTGGCGAGTACGTAGCCGACGGGGTGCTGCATGAAGGAGTTAGCGACGAGAATCCAGAAGGCGGACAGGTTACTGCCGAGTGCGACCAGCCAGATGCAGGCGCAGTGTGCCTTCTCTGAGAGCTTATCCCAGCCGAACATCCAGATGCCGAGGAAGGTGGACTCGAGGAAGAACGCCGTGAGAGCCTCGAGTGCGAGCGGTGCGCCGAAGATGTCGCCCATGAAGCGCGAATACTCCGACCAGTTCATACCAAACTGGAACTCCTGCACCAGACCTGTGACAACACCCATCGCGAAGTTGATGAGAAAAAGCGTACCGAAGAAGTTCAACAGCTTTCGGCAGGTCTTCTTCCACTCCGGCCGTTTCGTCCTGACGTAGCACGTCTCAAGCAGGGCGACAAAGATCGCCATACCAAGTGTGACAGGGACGAAGAGAAAGTGATAGATGGTAGTGATTGCAAACTGCCATCGCGACAGCATCACTGCTTCCATGTCCAAATCCCTCCTAAAATAATACCTATGATAATAACAGCAACGGCTTTTGTCCACGGCGTGTGACAAAAGCCCCTCGATTCACTGCATTATATCATAGGTCAATATGAAATACAAGTTAGATTGATAAAATAAACTATCTAGGAATTAGTCGTAATTATTTTCGCAGGGCGTTGACTGCCTGTACGCCGACCACTGCCGCGAGTGCACCGGCAACCCACGGATAGGGAAGCGGACCGTCGAGAAGCGGCAGGAGCCCTGCTGCTGTCGGCGTGCAGAGTGCGATGAAAAGTGCGGGGAGCCACGTATTCTGGCGGGCGCGTACGCGTGCCGCTTCGCCTGCGTCGAGCAGGGTGACGAGACGCGGCAGTCCGAGACTGTCCAGTGCGATGTCGGGGACGTAGTTCTCGATCTTGCCCTGATTGCGCCGCGTCTGTGCCTCAAAGTAGGCAGCGTCCTCGGGGGGGATGAGCGGCTCGACCACCTCGGCGGCGGCCGCTGTGCCGTCCGGCCCCTTCAGGAGCTCGGCACGCAGCGGATCCGTCTCCGTTTCCTCCTCCGCTGCTTCGGCGGGTGGCTTTATGAGGGTGGACGGGCAGCCGATGCCGATGTCCGCTGTGCGCAGGGCGGCCTGATCGGCGATCGGGTCGCCCACCATGGCGACGATGGCGCCGCGTGACTGCAGCAAACGGATCTCGCGTGCCTTGTCCATCTCCGTGAGATCGGAGCGCACATCGGCGATGTGCAGCTCCTTGCCCGTCGCGTTGGCGAGACGCTTCGTCTCACCCGTGAGGAGGACGAGGGAGAGTCCGCGCTGACGCAGGGCGTTCAGTGCACGCTTTGCCTCCATGCGCAGATCGTCGCGGACGGCGATGATGCCGCGTGCGTACTTGCTTGAGCTGACGAAGAGCGGCGACTGCCCGCTCGTCGCGAGCTGATCGGCGCGCGTCAGGAGTGCCGCGCTGATCTCGATGTTCTCCTCCTGCAGCCACTCCTTTTTGCCGACGCGCACAGGCGTACGTACGATCAGTGCCTCTACGCCGAAGCTCTCCTCCTCGCGTGCGGCGGAGTGTCGCGTGAGATGCAGCCCACGCTCGATGGCGGTACGGTAGAGTGCCTGAGCGTAGGGATGGAGAGCGTCGCGTTCGGCGCTCGCCGCGAGTGCGAGCAGCGAGCTCTGCGTCATGCCCTCGGGCACGAGTGCCGAGATGAAGATATCCCCCTCCGTCAGTGTCCCGTTGCGGTTGAAGGCGATGGTATCCACGTGCATGAGCTCGGTGAGTGCGCTCATGCGGCTGCATACAATGCCGTCCGCACGCAGATGTCGCTTGATCCGCAGGGCGATCAGCCAGCGTGACACGAGCCATGGGATCGGCGATGCAGCGAGGAAAACGCCGAGAAAGATCTCGGATGCCGCCTCGATACTCACGTTTTCCGTCGTGTACCAGAAGCCCGCAGCCGCCGCTGCGACAATAACGCTGAGGACAAAATGGACTGTAGAAGAAAGAAATTTTTTCAAGGATACTCAGCTCCTGCCATACGATTGTTACACGGGCATTATATCATAGGACGGGAGAAGAGACAAACACGATGCGTTCATTTGGAGAAGATATACAGACATTCCATACCGTAACATTTATCATAGACAGGAGATATTGTCCTTCCTATAATGATATGGTATAAAGAAAACAAATTGTGCCGTCGCGGCGCATCTATTTTGTCCATGCTTCGGCGGAGATTCGTGATTCTAATACGATATGGGAGGGTGATACCATGACGTTGCTGCATGCAGTAGTTTCGATGATGACGGAGCGCAGTACGTTCTTTTTGCAGCTGATGATCGAGCACCTTTGGATTTCGGGCGCGGCGATCAGCATTGCCATCATCGTCGGCGGTACGGCGGGCATTCTCATTTATCGCTATGCGCGTGCGGCGGCACCGACGCTTGGCGTAGTTAATTTCCTTTATACAATACCATCGATCTCGATGCTCGGCTTTCTCATCCCGTTTTTTGGCATCGGCAACGCGGCGGCGATCATCGCACTCACGATCTATGCGCTCCTGCCGATGGTGCGCGCGACGCATACGGGGCTGGCGCAGATCCCCGCGGCCCTCTCCGAGGCAGGAGCGAGTCTTGGCGGGTCGGATTTCTATGTGATGACGCGCGTCCAGCTGCCGCTCGCCATGCCCATCATCATGGCGGGCATCCGCAATATGGCGACGATGACGATCGCCCTCGCGGGCATCGCCTCGTTCATCGGTGCGGGCGGACTCGGTGTCGCGATCTATCGCGGCATTACGACGAACAACCCCTCCCTCACCATCGCGGGCAGCCTGCTCATCGCCGTTCTCGCGCTCTCAGCAGATGCTGTCTTGGGGCGTGCGGAGGCATGGCTGAAGCATCCCCCGCGGATGGCAGGAAAGAGACGCGTTGCCTATGCGGGCACGGCGGCAGCTGTTCTCGTCGCTGCAAGCGGTGTGACGTATGGATTTTTCGGCAGAGCGGATGTCATTCACATCGCGACGAAGCCCATGACGGAGCAGCTTATCATGGGTGAGATGCTGAAGATGGTCATTGAGCAGAATACGGGATTGGAGGCGCGCATTACGGCGGGCGTCGGTGGCGGTACGTCGAACATCCAGCCGGGGATGGAGAGCGGCGCATTCGACATTTATCCAGAGTATACAGGGACGGGCTGGAATATGGTGCTCAAGGAGGACTCGAAGTACAGCGAGGAGATGTTCCCGCAGCTGACCGCGGACTATGAGAAGAAATTTCGTATGCACTGGGTTGGCATGTACGGATTCAACGATACCTTTGGCATCGCCGTGCGCCGTGCCGTCGCAGAGCAGTACGATCTGCACACCTACTCCGATCTGCGACGCGCAGCACCGCATCTGACCTTTGGTGCGGAGTACGATTTCTACGAGCGGGAGGACGGCTATCCTGCGCTATGTACTGCATACGGGCTTTCCTTCGCGCGGACGGTTGATCTCGACATCGGTCTGAAATATGCGGCACTCGCGGATGGGCAGGTGGATGTGATGACCGTGTTTACAACCGACGGACAGCTCTCTGCGGCAGATGCCATCGTCCTCACGGACGATCAGCACTTCTTTCCATCCTATCGCTGCGGCAACATCGTACGCGAGGATGTGCTGACGCGCCATCCCGAGCTGAGTACAGCACTTCTCTCCCTTGAAGGCAGCATTTCGGATGAGGAGATGGCGGCGATGAACCATGCCGTTGAGAGCGAGGGCAGGGAGCCACGTGCGGTCGCTGAGGAGTTCTTGCGCAAAAAAGGAATATTGAATTGAAGTAAATACAGTTTAATGATAAAATACAGAAAAGTATAGAAACAATAAATTTCGTAATGAGAGTACAGGAGGAGCCGGCATGACGACAGCGGCAACAGCGGAGGATAAGGTTCTTCGCCTGATGGCGGAGAAGTATCCGACGAAGGAGATTGTCTACGAGAAGATCATCTATCTGAAGTCGCAGCTCATGCTGCCGAAGGGCACGGAGCACTTTATGAGTGATCTGCACGGTGCGTACGACTCTTTTTTTCATATCCTCAACAACTGTTCGGGCGTCATCAAGGAAAAGGTGGACTATTGCTTTGAGACCCGCATGACGGTGGAGGAGCGCGCGGAGTTCTGTACGCTCATCTACTACCCGCGCGAGAAGATGGAGCAGCTGACGGCGGAGGGGAAGACCTCTCCGCTCTGGTATCAGCAGAATCTCGCGAATCTCCTTGAACTGACAAAGCTCATGAGCTGGAAATTCCCCGCGAGCAAGATGCGCAACTACATCCCGAAACGCTATGAGTCGGTCATTGTGGAGCTGCTGAGCACGCGTCCCGAGCACGATGAGGCACAGCTTTCGTACTACCGCCAGCTGATTGAGACCATCGTGGAGATCGGCGGCGGGCCAGACTATATCGAGGCGTTCAGCACGCTGGTTAAGCGGCTCTCTGTGGAACGCATCCACATCGTCGGCGATTTCTACGACCGCGGCGATCGCCCTGACGGCATCCTCGACCTCCTCATGGAGCATCCGTCCGTTGATATCCAGTGGGGCAACCACGATGTGCTCTGGATGGGCGCGGCACTCGGCAGCGAGGTCTGCATCGCAGCGGTCATTCGCAACAGTCTCCGCTATCGCAATACCGACGTATTGGAGCGCGGCTACGGCATCAGCCTGCGCCCGCTCACGACATTTGCCTCGCGCATCTACCCCGACGAGAACCCCATCAAGGCGGCAGAGCGTGCCGTTACGATGATGATGTTCAAGCTTGAGGGCGCACTGATCCGCCGCAATCCCGACTTTCAGATGGAGGATCGGTTGCTACTGGACAAGATCGACTTCGATCTCTCCTGCGTGACGCTCGGCAGCGGGCGACGCGTGGAGCTCGAGAGTGCGTACTTTCCGACGATTGACGATCCTGCCGACTGTTGGGCACTCACGGAGGATGAGGAGAATATCATCGCCGATCTGCGCTCGTATTTCCTCGAGAGCAAGGCACTCCAGCGCCATGTGGACTATCTCTATGAGCGCGGCAGCATCTATACGTGCTACAATGGAAATCTGCTCTTTCACGCCTGTGTCCCGATGGAGGAGTCGGGAGAATTCCGCACGATCACGTACAAGGGGCAGTCATATCGCGGGCGTGCGTGGATGGACTTCTGCGAGGAGAAGGCGCGCGAGGGATGGAATGAGCACACGCAGGAGGGGCTGGACTTCATGTACTTCCTCTGGTGCGGCTACAATTCTCCCGTGTCAGGGCGCTCCTTCACGACGTTCGAGCGTTCCTTCATCTCCGATGAAAGTACGTGGAAGGAACCGTCCGATCCGTATTTCCGCCTCGTGAACGATGAGGCGGTCTGCGAAAAAATTTTGGAGGAGTTTGGGCTCGACCCGAAGCGCGGGCACATCATCAACGGCCACGTCCCCGTCAAGGTGCAGAAGGGGGAGAGCCCCCTGCGCGGCAGCGGGCGCGCCCTCATCATCGACGGCGGCTTCGCTGCGCCGTTCCGCGCCAAGACAGGCATCTCGGGCTATACGCTCATCTACAACTCACGCGGGCTGCGCCTCCTGCAGCATCAGCGCGTGGCGAGTGTGCGCGACGCGCTGCGTGAGAACCGCGACATAGAGTCCGTTTCCCAGACGGTTGAGCTGCAGGCACGGCACTCGCTCGTGCGCGACACGGATCGCGGTGCAGCCATCGAGAGCAAGATCGCCGATCTCCATGCTCTCCTGCGCGCCTATCAGACGGGACATATCAAGCCGCAGTAAAAGAATGACTGCACGTCCCCCCCATCGGCTCGCTGTGCGCGCCACTGTACCTTAAAGCCTTCCCCGTGATCACGGGGAAGGGGAACCGCGTAAGCGGTGGAAGGGGCATAAAGAGGGAGCTGCTGCTCGAAGGTTTTCACTTCGTGCAGCAGCTCCCTTTTCTTATGTCCTTATGGATTCTTCTTCAGCCATGTACTCCACGGTACGGCATAGCCGTTCCCATGATTCTGCTGAACGTAGTCGTAGAACTTTGCGATCATCTCTGTCTTGTGATGATAGTCTGCATCCTCCCATCCCGTCGCTGCGTGCTGCGTAGTCGGGTCGTAGGCGAGGTATGCCCCGCCGAGCAGGTACTGACGATAGAGAATGTCCTTCAGCGGGACGGAGGGATTTTTCATCATATCGTACATCGCCATAAAGCTGGTCGTGCGTCCCTTGCCTGCCTGACAGTGAAAGTGCATCCATGTGTCCGCAGGCATTTTCTTTACGAGCTCGACAAAAGCGTCGATGGTCTGCGGCTCTGCCCACTTGTGATCGGTGACAGCGAGACGAACGTAGCGCACGCCCGCGCTCTCGACCAGCTCGCGCTCCGTCATCACCTCGGTGACGCGAACGGTCTGCGGATTCTTGGGCTGCTTTTTCTTATCGAGGTGCGCGAGCACAACGTCCTTGCCTTGTGCACTGCGGATGCGCGTGCTCTCGTCGTGCAGCGCCTCGTGCTGCGTCCTGCCGATGTTGCCCCAGTCGTGCTTACCGTACCAACTGACGGCATTTCCATTCATGAAGCCGTGCGACTCCTGCCGCAGATCGACGATGCAGACCGCGCCCACTGTGCGCGCGTGCAGGTTGTTCAGCAGCGCGTGAAAGGCAGGGGCAGAGAACTCCGCACTCCCTGAGAGCGGCAGGGCGTCCAGTCCTTCCCGCGAGGGAGTGTAGTTCGGGTCAACGCCGAACTTTGCTGCGTCTTTCCGCGTTTGGAACGGTGATGTCGCCGTGCGAAAATTGTGCGGCATCTCCGCTGCATCCCCCGCCGCCGCATCGATGCGCCAGACATACCCGCGGTAGTCTGCATTCGCATCGGCAGCAGAGACCGTGTACGGGATAATGCAGAGCGTGTATAACAGCAGAGCAGTGAGTAAATGTTTAAATGTGTGCATGAGATCCCCTCCGCTTCCTATATTCATCATGCTTTATCATCGTAGGTTATAGCACTCTTTGCATGGATGCGCAAGGGAAATCTTGCGCAGGTGCGGCCGGTTCCTTGAAAAATCGCCGTTCCCGTGCTAGAATAGCATGACTATGTATGCTGCGGGAGGGATTCCTTTGTACGAAAAAGTAGATACAAATCTGGATTTTGCCGCGCGCGAGAAAGCTGTTGCGGATTTTTGGCGCGAGAATCATATTGCACAGCGTGCCGTTGACCAGCGTGAGGGCTGCGATACGTTCACGTTTTACGACGGCCCGCCGACGGCGAACGGTCGTCCGCATATCGGGCACGTTTTGACGCGTGTCATCAAGGATATGCTGCCGCGCTATCAGTCGATGAAGGGGCGCAAGGTGCTCCGCAAGGCGGGCTGGGACACGCATGGCCTGCCCGTCGAGCTGGAGGTCGAGAAGGCGATCGGCATCAACGGCAAGGAGCAGATCGAGGAGTACGGCATCGAGCCGTTCATCAAGAAATGCCGTGAGTCCGTCTGGAAGTACAAGAGCATGTGGGAGCAGTTCTCCGATGTTGTCGGCTTCTGGGCGGATATGGAGCATCCCTACATTACGTATGAGAACGACTTCATCGAATCCGAGTGGTGGGCGCTGAAGGAGATCTGGAAGAAGGGACTGCTCTATCAGGGGCATAAGATTGTCCCGTACTGCCCGCGCTGCGGCACGCCGCTCTCCTCGCACGAGGTGGCGCAGGGCTACAAGGATGTCACCGAACGCTCCGCCATCGTGACGTTCAAGGCGGCGGACGAGGATGCCTACTTCCTCGCATGGACGACGACCCCGTGGACGCTCCCGTCGAACCTCGCCCTCTGCGTGAACCCGAATGTAACCTACGTCAAACTGCGCGTCTACGGCAAGGTCTACTACCTCGCCGAGGCGCTCGTGGACAGCGTATTCGACGGCTCGTGGGGCGAGCGTGAGGAGCTCGCCAAGATGAAGGGCAGCGAGCTCGAATACCGCAAATACGAGCCGCTCTATCCCTTTGCAACGCAGGATGTGCGCGACAAGGCATTCTTCGTGATCTGCGACAACTACGTCACCACGGAGGACGGCACGGGCATCGTCCACACGGCGCCGGCATTCGGCGAGGACGATAACCGCGTCTGCCGCAAGTATAATATGCCGTTCGTCCAGTTCGTCAACGAAAAGGGCGAGATGACCGAGGAGACGGATTGGCCGGGCGTCTTCGTGAAGGATGCGGATCCGCTGATTCTCGACGATCTCGAAAAGAGCGGCAAGCTCTTTAAGGCACCGGAGTTCACGCACAGCTATCCACACTGCTGGCGCTGCGACACGCCGCTCATCTACTACGCGCGCGCCTCGTGGTTCATCCGGATGACGGCCGTGCGCGATGAGCTCGTCGCGAACAACAAGACGGTCAACTGGATCCCGCCGTCCATCGGCGAGGGGCGTTTCGGCAACTGGATCGAGCACGTGCAGGATTGGGGCATCAGCCGCAACCGCTACTGGGGGACGCCGCTCAATATATGGAAATGCTCTTGCGGACATGAGCACGCGGTCGGCTCGATTGCAGAGCTGCGCGAGCTGCAGCCAAACTGCCCGGCGGACATCGAGCTGCATCGCCCGTACATCGATGCGATCACGTTCCCGTGCCCGGAGTGCGGAGAGACGATGCACCGTGTGCCCGAGGTCATTGACTGCTGGTTTGACTCGGGTTCCATGCCGTTTGCTCAGTGGCACTATCCGTTTGAAAACAAGGAAATCTTTGAAAAATACTTCCCGGCGGACTTCATCTCCGAGGCCGTCGATCAAACGCGTGGCTGGTTCTACTCGCTGATCGCCATCAGCACGCTGCTCTTTGACAAGAGCCCCTATCGCAACGTCATTGTGCTCGGCCATGTGCAGGATAAAGACGGACAGAAGATGAGCAAGTCCAAGGGCAACGCCGTTGACCCGATGGATGCGCTCGGCCGGCATGGGGCGGACGCGATCCGCTGGTACTTCTATGAGAACAGCGCACCGTGGCTGCCGAACCGCTTCCACGACGATGCCGTGCAGGAGGGCGCGCGCAAATTCATGGGAACGCTGTGGAACACCTACGCGTTCTACGTGCTCTATGCGAATATCGACGAATTCGATCCGACCAAGTACACGCTGGACTATGACCAGCTTTCGGTGATGGATCGCTGGGTGCTCTCGCGTCTGAACACGATGGTGCGCACGGTGGATGACTGTCTTGCTCATTACCGCGTCACAGAGGCGGCCAAGGCACTGCAGTCCTTCGTCGAAGAGCTGTCGAACTGGTATGTCCGCCGCTGCCGCAGCCGCTTCTGGGCGAAGGGCATGGAGCAGGATAAGGTGAACGCCTATCTGACGCTCTATACAGCACTCGTGACGACGGTGAAGGCGGCGGCACCGATGGTGCCGTTCATCACGGAGAGCATCTACCGCAATCTCGTCTGCTCCGTGGATAAGAACGCGCCGATCTCGGTGCACCTCGCGGACTTCCCGACGGCCAACGAGGCGTGGATTGATCCCGCGCTCGAGGACAATATGGAGGTCGTGCTTGAGGTCGTAACGCTCGGCCGTGCGGCACGCAACGCAGCGAACATCAAGAACCGTCAGCCGGTGGGGCAGATGTATGTCAAGGCGGCGCATGAACTGCCGGACTTCTTCGTGAAGATCATCGAGGATGAGCTGAACATCAAGGAGGTCATCTTCCGCGACGATATGTCGGACTTCCTCGCCTATCACGTCAAGCCGAATTTCCACGTCCTCGGGCCGAAGGTCGGCAAGCAGATGGGCGCGGTCAAAAAGGCACTCGAGGCGAGCGACGGTGCAGCCGTCAAGGATGCTCTCGCCGGGGATGGAAGCTATACGCTTCATCTGCCCGACGGCGATGTCACGGTGACGGCAGAGGATGTCGAGGTGACGGTCTCCCAGCGCGATGGGTATAACTGCCAGAGTTATGGCGGCGTGACGGTCGCTCTGTCGACCACGCTCACCGAGGCGCTGATCGAGGAGGGCTTTGTCCGCGAGATCATCAGCAAGGTGCAGACGATGCGCAAGGAATGCGGCCTTGAGGTGACGGATCACATTGCGCTCGACCTCTCTGGGAACCCGCGCCTCGTCGAAATCGCGCGCAGGAACGAGGCGTTCATCCGCGAGATCACCCTTGCCGACAGCCTCTCCTGCGATGCGCCGATGGCCACGAGCAAGGAGTGGAACATCAACGGCGAGAAGCTGACGCTGAGCATTAAATAATAAGAAGTTTTTGGAAGATGGCTGTTGTGCAAGGATTTTTCGTCCTCGTACAGCAGCCTCTTTCTATTGACAATATGGGGGCGGGACGTATAATAAGAATGAATTACTGTGTTATTGAGGGGAGTGATCGCATTGGTAAAATTCAGTTACTACGGACATGCGGCATTTTTGCTGGATGATGGGACGCATAAGGTGCTCGTTGACCCCTTTTTGACAGGGAATCCCGTTGCGAGCGTTAAGGCGGACGATGTGGAGTGTGACTATATTCTCGTTTCTCATGCGCACGGGGATCATCTGGGCGATGCGCCGTCGATCGCAGCGCGTACCGGGGCGAAGATCGTCTCGACGCCGGAGGTCATCAGTGTCTGCGAGAGTCAGACACTGGCAGAGATTGCATCCTGCCCGATGAACATCGGTGGTTCGCTCAATTTGCCGTTCGGCAAGGTGCGTATGACCTTCGCCCAGCACAGCGCGGGCGTGGCAGGCGGGATCGCCTGCGGGTTTGTCGTGTATATCGGCGGCAGGACGGTCTACTATGCGGGCGATACGGCGCTGTTCAGCGATATGCAGCTCATTGGACGCAAGGACAGCATCGACTATGCCGTTCTGCCCATCGGCGATAACTATACGATGGGGCTTGAGGATGCGGCGATGGCGGCGCAGTGGGTCAACGCGGGGCACGTGATCCCCGTTCACTACAATACGTGGCCGATCATCAAACAGGAGGCACGGCACTACAAGGATGTGACGGAAGCCATGACGCGGGCCAGAGTGCATATCATGGCGCCCGGAGATACGATGGAGCTTTGATGCAGGCACGGAAGACGCCTCTGCTCGTTCTCCTCGGGCCTACGGCAGTAGGAAAGACGGCGCTCTCACTGCAGCTCGCGGAACGGCTCGGCACGGAGATCATCTCGGGGGACTCGATGCTCGTCTATCGCGGCTTTGACATTGGCAGTGCGAAGCCGCGTGCGGAGGAGTGCGCTCGTGTGCCGCATCATCTTGTCGATGTGCTCGGTGCCGATGCACCGTTCTCCGTGACGGAGTTTGTCGCGCGCGTGTCGGAGCTCGCACGTGACTTTGATGCGGCAGGGCGCCTGCCGTTCGTCGTCGGCGGGACGGGGCTCTATGTCAAGGCGCTCGTCGAGGGATATGACTTCAACGTGACGCAGGAGCATACGTGCTTTCGTCATGCCATGACGGGCGTTGCCGCACGCCGCGGCAGCGGCCGCGTACATCGCTTTCTCGCGCATCGTGACCCCGCTGCAGCAGAGCGGATCCACGCGAACAATCTGCGCCGCGTGATCCGTGCACTCGAGGTCGCACGCTACGGTGATGAGAGCATTTCGCGTGCGCGTGCGATGGAGCACGGGACAATGCCCTATGATGCCCTCGTGATCGGGCTCATGCGGGAGCGGGCACATCTCTATGCGCGCATCAATGAGCGCGTTGAGGCGATGTTTGCCGCAGGGCTGTGCGCAGAGGTGCAGCAGCTTTTGGACAGCGGTGTACGCCGCGATGCTCCGGCGATGAAGGGGATCGGCTACAAGGAGACGGCGGCGTATCTTGCGGGAGAGATCACGCGCACGGAGGCGATCACGGCCGTGCAGACGGCAACGCGGCATTTTGCGAAGCGTCAGCTGACGTGGTATCGGCAGATGCCATACATCCGCTGGTACGATGCGGATGCGTGGACGGAGCCGGAGCTGTTGGAGCGCATTTTAATGGATATAAAGGAATGGCAGACAAAAGGAGAGGCAAAGGATGACGGCCAAGATCATCAATCTGCAGGATAACTTTCTCAATCAGGTGCGCAAGGACGGGATTCCTGTGACGATTCATCTCGTGAACGGCTTCCAGATCAAGGGGACGGTGCGCGGGTTCGACAATTTCGTCCTCATGGTGGATGCGATGGGGAAGCAGCAGATGATTTATAAGCATGCGGTCTCGACCATCACGCCGGCTCAGCCGGTGCGGACGGGCGACGATGCGTCGTAATCACGCCGAACAACGCTGCTGTACCGCCTGCGGTGCAGCGGCTTTTTCCTTTTTATCTGTTCTCTGATGAAGGAGGAGCGATGAAGCAGCGAGGATTTGAGATCGTCTCAGCGTACGCAGGGGCAGGTGTGCTGCTCCCCGAACGAAAGACAGGGGCGAGTGCGGGTTATGATCTTGCGGCGGCGACTGCCGTGGAGATCGTCCCGCAGGGCTTTGCCATGGTGCCGACGGGCGTCAAGGCGTATATGCAGGCGGATGAGGTTCTGCTGCTCTACATTCGCTCAAGCATGGCGGTGAAACGTCAGCTCATGCTGATGAACGGTGTCGCCGTGATCGATGCAGACTACTATGGAAATGCGGACAACGAGGGGCATATTATCGTCCCCCTATACAATTACGGACGGGAGCCCGTGTTGATTGCGGCGGGCGAGCGGATTGCGCAGGGCATCTTTACGCGCTATCTGGCGGCGGACGGCGATATGGCGGGATGCGGACGGGCGCGCAGCGGCGGCTTCGGCTCGACGGGCGCATAGCGGCATCCGTACGTCTGCATTTTGACAGGAAAACGAAACTCATTTATAATGATGTCGGTATAACTTTGGGGTAAACGGTATGATTTGCCCACACAGGAGATCTTTATGAAACTTTCAACGAAGGGGCGTTACAGTGTCACGGCACTCTATGAGCTCGCCCTGCGCTACGGCAAGGGCGTTGTTCCGCTGCATGCGATTGCAGCGACACAGGGGATCTCCGAGCACTATTTGGAGCAGCTGATGGTGCCGCTGCGCCGTGCAGGACTGGTTGAGAGTGTGCGCGGGGCGCAGGGGGGCTATACGCTCGCGCTCCCACCTGAGGAGATCACGATTGGGCGGATCATCACGGCCGTGGAGGGCCCGATCGCCCTCGTGGACTGCCTGCTGACGGATGCGGAGGCACGCGACCAGAGCTGTGAGCGCGCGGGGAACTGCGTGACGCGTCAGATCTGGGAGGAGGTCTGTGACAGCATCAACAGTGTGTTGAACAATATTGCCCTCTCCGATCTCGTGCAGCGCGGACATCGCCGCGCGGGGTGCAATCAGTGATGCCGGTCTACCTCGACTATGCCGCCACGACCCCACTCGATGCGCGTGTCCTCATGGCGATGCAGCCGTATCTGACGGAGGTGTGCGGGAATCCATCGAGCCTGCACTGTTTCGGACAGGCGGCGCGGCGCGGTGTCATGCGTGCACGGGAGGAGACGGCGGCGCTCATCGGTGCATCTCCGTCGGAGGTGTTCTTTACGAGCGGCGGGACGGAGAGCGATAACTGGGCCCTGCGTGGTCTGGCGGAGGAACGGCGAAAGGCAGGCTGCCGGCATATTGTGACCTCCGCCGTTGAGCATCCTGCCGTGCGCGAGACCTGCCGCGATCTGGCGGCACACGGGTATGCACTGACGGAGGTGCCTGTCGATGCCGCAGGGCGCGTTGCTCCGTCTGATGTGGCGGCGGCACTGCGTGAGGATACGGCGTTGGTCACGATCATGACGGCGAACAACGAGGTCGGAACGCTTCAGCCAATTGCGGAAATCGGTGCGCTCCTTCGGGCGCGCGGGATCCCGTTTCATACGGACGCCGTGCAGGCGGCGGGGCATGTTCCGCTCGATGTGGAGGAACTGCACGTCGATGCGCTCTCACTTTCGGCGCATAAATTCTGCGGCCCGAAGGGCGTCGGCGTGCTCTACGTGCGCCGTACGTTGCGGATTGCCCCGCTTCTATATGGCGGCGCACAGGAACGCGATATGCGCGCGGGCACGGAGAATGTGGCGGGGATCGTCGGCTGCGGCTGTGCGGCGACGATTGCCCGCGTGGAGATGGGCGCAGAGGACGTGCGCCTGCGCGCTGCGGCTGCGTCGCTGCGCACCGCACTTTCGGACATCGACGGCATTCGATTTTACGGACCCAGAGAGGAGCGGCTTGCGGGCATCCTGAGCTTTGGTATACGGGACATCCCGCAGGATACGCTGCTCATCCGTCTGGATCTCGCGGGCTTTGCCGTATCGGGCGGCAGTGCGTGCAGTGCGGGCGCAGCGCACCCGTCCCACGTCCTGTGTGCGATGGGCTGCCCACCGGAGGAGGCGCGCACAGCGATCCGTGTGAGTCTCGGGCGCTTTACGCGCGAGGATGATGTGGCGGCGTTTGCCGATACGGTTCGTGCCATCGCAAAAGAGTAGAATTACGGAAGCACTGATAAATTCAGCACCGCCATCTTAGCGCATCTTTTTTGCCCGCTTTTTGTCGGCAAATCCTCCACATAGCCCTCGCTATGCGTCCGGTTTGCCTCCTCAATCGGACGAAAAATCTACGCCAATCTGACGGACTTCATTTTATCAGCGATTCCTTACCTGAAAAAATTTGTCTTTGCCGTGTACTTTGTGTATAATCAAAGGAATCGCGAGTTCATTGCGTGATATTGTAGACGTGATATTCTAGATTGGTATAGATCAGGAGGGAACTTCATGGTCGGAGACATCCTGCGCAGCGCTCGTGTCAAGCAGGGACTGACAATTGCAGATATAGAAAAAGGGACAAGCATCCGTGCCCTTTACATCGAAAGTATTGAGCAGGGCAATATCGACAACCTGCCCGGCATGGTCTATGCCAAGGGCTTCGTCCGCAATTATGCGGGCTTCCTGCATCTGGATGCGGAGGAACTGGTGCAGCAGTTCGCAGAGGAGAACGGCACGGCGACCGCTCCAGCGGCACCGACCGCCGAGGAGAAGCCGCGGCGCATCTCACTCAACAACATCGGCGATGCGTCGCTCTCTGAGATCTCCATCGGCGGCAGGAAATCTTCCTCTGCGGGAATGCTCGGCAAGCTGGTCGCCGGTATCGTGGTGCTCGTCGCACTGGTTGGCGGCGGCGCGGCACTCGTTTCGTTCATCAATTCTCCTGCGCGTGAGACGGCCGCACCGACGGCACCTGCGCGTGCGGAGAGCCAGCCGACGCAGACGCCGGCAGCAGAGGCGAAGGATGTGCGCGTGAGCGTGCACCTCACCGAACGCTGCTGGACGGAGGTGACGGTTGACGGAAAGACCGTCTTTGAGGGGCTGCTCGAAGAGGGCAAGACCGAGAACTGGCAGGGCAAGGAGTCCATCGTTCTGCGTGCGGGAAACGCCGGAGCACTTGAGGTGACGGTGAACGGGAAGAAGCTCGGCACGTTCGGCGATGAGGGCGCTGTTGTAGAGCGCACCTTTACGCGGACAACGAAGTCACTGGAGGATGCAGCTGCCCCCAGCGGCGATGCGGACGGCGAGCAGCCGAAAAAGAGTACAGCGAAGCGTACGCAGAGCCGCGGTCAGTAACGTGATGCGTGAGAGAGGGTGAGGGCAATGCGATGCCCTTTTTGCAAAGAACCGGACAGCCGTGTCATTGATTCTCGTGCGGCAGAGGAGGGAATGACCATCCGTCGCCGCCGTGAGTGCGGAAAGTGCGGTCGGCGGTTTACGACGTATGAGGTGGTGGAACGTCTGCCGCTCATGGTCGTCAAACGTGATGGCCGCCGTGAGCCGTTCAGCCGCGATAAGCTGCTGACGGGCATCATACGCTCCTGTGATAAGCGCGACATCTCGATGGAGCAGATCACAAATTTTGTGGCAGAGATCGAGCATGAGATCCGCAACCGTACAGAGCCCGAAGTGCCCTCCGAGAAGGTCGGTGAGATCGTCATGGAGCATTTGAAGGACTTTGACGAGGTCGCTTACATTCGCTTCGCCTCGGTCTATCGGAAGTTCGACGATATTACGAATTTCATCGAGGAACTGGAGACGCTGCGTGCACATCGTGAGAAAGAATGAAAGGCAGAGTGGGGATTGGATCATCGGCTGAGGGAACGCCTGCGGGCACGTCTGGCGCAGGAGCGCGGGTATTATCGCTATCCTGCGGGCGCGCGCACGCGATTTGCTCTCGTCTATCCCAATACTTACTTTGTCGGCATGTCGAACCTCGGACTGCACATTGTCTATGCGCTGCTGAATGAGCGCAGCGATACGGCGTGTGAGCGCGTCTTTCTGCCCGATCGCGATGAGATGCCGCGCTATGTGCGCACGAATACGCCGATGATGAGCGTGGAGACGCAGACGCCGCTCGCGGACTTCGCCATCGTCGGCTTTGCCATTTCGTTTGAGATGGATTATTTTCATGTCGCGGAAATGCTCGCGCGCAGTCATATCACGCCGCTTGCCGCGGATCGCACGGCACATGACCCCCTCGTTATCGCGGGGGGGCCATGTGCCACGTTCAACCCCGAACCGCTCGCCGCACTGATCGATGCCTTTGTCATCGGTGAGGGGGAGGCGATCCTTCCTGCGATGATGGACGCCTATCATGCGGGGCTGCATGCGGGCGACGACCGCGCGGCGCTCCTGCAGCGGCTTTCTCATGTCCACGGGGTCTATGTCCCGGCACTCTATACGCCCGCATACGATGCGGCGGGGCATCTGACGGCACTCCTGCCGCAGGCGGGGGCACCGTCCCGTGTGGCGCGGCAGTGGGTGGAGGATCTCGACGCGCACCCCGCCCATACGGTTGTCATTACGGACGATACGGAGTTCAGCTTTTACCTCATCGAGACAGCGCGCGGGTGCGGACGTCACTGCCGCTTCTGCATGGCGGGCTACTGCTTTCGCCGCCCGCGCAACCGTTCTCTCGCCGTCATCGAGGGCGAGGTGCGCGACGCCCTTGCCTACGGCAAAAAGATCGGACTCATGGGTGCGGCGATCTCGGACTACCCAGAGATCGATGCCCTTTGCCGCTCCATTCTCGGGGAGGGGCTGTCCATGTCGGTCGCGTCCTTCCGCGCGGACTCCGTGACGAAGGAACTCGTTGAGTCGCTCGCAGCGAGCGGACTGAAGACCCTGACCATCGCCCCCGAGGCGGGCAGTGCGCGGATGCGCGCGGTCATCAACAAGGGCATCGAGGAACATCATCTCTTCACATCGGTTGATCTCGGGGCGGCGGCACATATCCTGAATTTCAAGCTGTATATCATGGTGGGGCTGCCCTTTGAGGCGGATGAGGACATCGACGCGATCATCGACCTCACGCAGCGCCTGCGTTCCTATATGGACGAAAAGGGCTGCCGCGGCACACTGACGCTCAGCGTGAATCCCTTCGTTCCCAAGCCGTTCACGCCGTTTCAGTGGATGGCGGCGGCGGAGAAAAAGCGCATGGACGCGGTGATGAAGCGCCTGACGCAGGCACTCAGCCGACACAAAAAGATCGTCGTGCACTTCGAGTCACCGAAGGAAGCGCGTGTCCAGTCCATCCTCGCGCGCGGCGACCGCCGCCTTGGCGCACCCCTCATACGTGCGGCGATGGGACGCGGGGCAAAAGATCTCGCGGCAGAGATGCGTGCGGACGGCCTCTCCGAGGAGGGCTATCTGTCTCCCGCGTGGACGGAAGAAACATATCTGCCTTGGGATCATCTCGACATGGGCTTTTCCAAACACTATCTGTGGCAGGAATATGAGCGGGCAAAGGCGCTCCTGCCGACACCGATCTGCTTCGACGGCTGTCTGCGCTGCGGTGTCTGTAAACCTGCGGAAAGGATGACGGTATGAGCTTTGTACTACGGCATCTCGGCAACAATCTGTGGAGCGGGCGGCTGGATCTCTTTCCGAGCGACGCGCTCGTGCATGGGTTCTCGGCACGGCAGGGCGGCGTCAGTGCTCCCCCGTATGATACGCTGAACATGGCACTGCACGTGGAGGATGACCCCGCGGCTGTGTGGGAGAACCGCAGGCGGTACTGCGCAGCGCTGGGGCTTTCGGCAGAGCGGATCTGCACACCGCGACAGGTGCATGGGACGGAGATCGTACGCGTTTTTCGCCGCGATGCGGGGCGCGGTGCACGGGACTATGCGGACTGTATCGCCGATGCAGATGCGCTGATCACGAATGACAACGATGTCACGCTCCTCCTCTGCTATGCGGACTGCGTGCCCGTCCTCCTCTATGACCCTGTGCATCATGCCATTGCGCTCGTTCACGCCGGCTGGCGTGGGACGGTGGAGCGGATCGGAGCAAAGACGCTTGCACGCATGACAGAGGAGTTCGGGACAAGACCCGCGGATATTATTGCAGGGATCGGCCCCTCCATCTGCGCTGACTGCTATACGGTCGGCGACGAGGTCGCTGCGCAGTTCCGCCGCGCATTTTCGCATGACGCGGAGCGGATTGTCGCAGAGCGAGATGGGAAATACCATCTGGATCTATGGGCGGCGAACCGCCTTGCACTGGAAGAAGCGGGCATCCCTCCGCAGCAGATCGACAGCGCACAGACGTGCACGTCGTGCGATCATACATGGTTTTACTCCTATCGTGCCGCAGGCGGCAGGACGGGACGTCTGGCGGCAGTAATGGAGCTGAAATGAGTGAAGGAACGATGATCGGGGAGCAGATTCAAAAGGTGCGTGCCGAGATCATGGCCGCACGGGCGCGGCGGACGCACGTCTCGAAGGACGCGCCTGTAGAGCTGATTGCCGTGACGAAAAACCATCCCGTCGCGGCGATGCAGGAGGCCATTGATGCGGGCATCATGAACATCGGGGAGAACCGCATCCAAGAGGCGCTGGACAAGGCGGAGACACTTGAGCGCGAGGTAAAATGGCATCTGATCGGGCATCTGCAGACCAATAAGGCGAAATACGCCGTGCGCCAGTTCGATCTCATTCACTCGGTTGATTCCGTGCATCTTGCACAGGCGGTGAACCGTGCGGCGGAGAAGTTCGGCAAGGTGCAGAATATCCTCGTGCAGGTCAATCTGGCGCGTGAGGAGAGCAAGTCCGGCGTCTACCGCGAGGATCTCGACGAGCTCCTTGCGGCGATTGATGGAATGGATTCGGTTCGCTTGCAGGGTTTTATGTGTATTGCGCCGAATTATGAGGATGTAGAGCAGTGCCGTCCGCTCTTTCGTGCGATGTACGAGCTGTATGGCACGATCAAGGCGGCAGAGCCGCACAAGGCAGACATCCGCTACCTTTCGATGGGCATGACACACGACTATCGCATTGCCGTCGAGGAGGGAGCGAATCTCGTGCGTGTCGGCACGGCGATTTTTGGTGCACGCAATTATACCCTAGGAGTGTGAGGGATTGTGAAGATTTTCAAGAATTTGTTCGGCATCTCGTCCGAGGAGGATGAGGAGCTCGAAGAGCGGGAAGAAAAAAAGCCTGCGCCCGTGACCGAGATCGGTTCGCGCACGGGACGGCAGCGCGTTGAGACAGGGGCCAATCTCTCGGGCTTTCCCGACTTTACCCCGCCGGCAGGCGCAGCGGCAGGGGCTACACCGATCGACAACGTCGTTGCGGCATATCGCATGAACGTCGTGGTGATCGAGCCGCAGTCATTCGACGATGCGCAGCAGGTGGCGGTCAATCTCCAGAAGAAAAAGCCCGTCGTGCTGAATTTTGAAAAGACGGAAAAGAGCGTCGCGAACCGCATCATCGACTTCATCAGCGGAACGACGTACGCACTCAACGGCGATATCAAGAAGATCAGCAACAATGTCATTCTCTGCGCGCCGAGCAATGTCAACGTCAGCTACTCCGAGGATGAACACCGGCTGGGGGACAATATGCCCTTCATGGATCGGTAGGCGCACATGCAAGGCGCATGGAAGATCGGCATCATCGGCGGCGGTGCAATGGCAGAGGCGATGATCGCGGGCATGACGGCGGAGAAGGGCGTGCCGTCGCCGCAGATCTATGTATCGGATCACAAGGCGGCACGGTGCTGCGCACTGCATGAGCAGTATCACGTAAATGCACAGGGCGGGGCAGAGGATTTTCTGCCCCGTATTGACGTTCTTGTTCTGGCGGTAAAGCCCTCTGCCGCGCGTGCGGCAATGCAGGAGACGGCACCCCTGCTGCGCAGGGATGCACTCGTGATCTCCATCGTGGCAGGGCTGACGATGGCGCAGATTGCGGCGGAATATCCGGAGCACCCGATTGTCCGCGCGATGCCGAATACCCCGCTGGCCGTTGGCGCGGGGATGTCCGCCTATGCGTGCAGCGACGATGCGGATGCGTCCGCACGCGAGGCGGCGAATGTCGTGCTCGGCACGGCGGGACGCGTCGTCGAGGTAAAGGAGCATGACCTCGATGCGGTGACAGGGCTTTCGGGCAGTGGTCCCGCCTATGCGTTCCTCATGATCGAGGCGTTGACCGACGGCGGCGTTGCGGCCGGGCTGCGCCACGAGACGGCGTCTCTGCTTGCTGCACAGACGCTGCGTGGCGCGGCGCAGATGGTGCTCGATGGGGCTGCGCCCGCCGCTCTGCGCGCTGCCGTGACCAGTCCCGCAGGGACGACGGCGGCGGGGCTGCGCGTAATGGAGCGCGCCGGCGTGCGCTCCGCGCTCATGGAGGCGGTTCTTGCCGCGGCGGAGCGGTCGAAAGAACTCGGTAAACAGTAACAGTTCGCAGTACGACTTCCCAAAGGAGGGGACTATGGCATCAGAACAGAAGGAGCGGATTCTCCGCTTTTATCGCGGCAGTGAAGGAGAGGAGACGGCGGTGCGCCTGCTTGACCTCGCAGAGACCGTCGTCAAGACGCGCAAATTTCGCATCAGTCCCTTTCTTGACCCCTACGGGCAGGAGATCGCCGAGACGATCCGCGCGAGCTATGATGATCTGCAGATCGACTTTGACGGCGGCTATCAGGGGGCAGAACGCGCGCGTGCGATGCTGCGCCATCGGGACTTTGCGGGGCGGACGGAGGACTTCGGTATCGCCTGCGTAGAGGCAACGTGGAACGGGCAGTTTGCCCGGCTCACGCATCGTGATGTTCTCGGCGCAGTGATGGGGCTGGGGATTGAGCGCGAGATGATCGGCGACATTCTGCCTGCCTCCGATGCGGCGAAAATCCTCTGCGATGCCAAGATTGCCCCGTTCCTGATCGAGAACTTGACGATGATCGGTGCGGTCGGCGTGAAGACCGCACCTGCGGAGCTGACGGAGATCGCGCCGCGTGAGGAGCGGACGAAGGAGATCCGCGCGACGGTGGCGTCGCTGCGGCTCGACTCCATCGTCGCAGCAGGGTTTGGCATCTCGCGCAGCCGTGCGGCGGACGATATCGCCGCCGATAAGGTGAAGCATAACTGGCAGAGTGCGGCGAGTGCCTCCAAGACAGTCAAGGAGGGAGATGTCCTCTCCATGCGCGGGCGCGGCCGCGTCGAGGTGACTGAGGTGCGCGGTCAGACGAAGAAGGGCCGCACGGTTGTTGTACTGCATCGATTCTTTTGAAGAAAGGCGGGAGCGCGATGCTGACACCGATGGATATTCATGCCAAGGAGTTTGGTCGGAGTTTTCGCGGATTTAACGAGAACGAGGTCAACGATTTTCTCAATGAGATCATGAAGGCGTACACGGCGGTACTGGATGAAAATGAGCGACTGCGGGGCGAGCTGGAGCGTGAACGCTCGGCGAACGGAGAGTTCCGCCGCATCGAGCAGAGCATGCGCGAGACGCTCGTCGTCGCGCAGAAAACGGCGGAGGAGATGAGCACGAGCGCCAAGCAGGGCGCCGACCGCCTGCTTGAGACGACGGCGAAAGAGGCGCAGAACATGCGCCGCGAGGCGACACTACAGGCAAAGGCACAGCTGGACGAGGCCGCGGACAAGGTGCGTGCCATCGTGGCGGAGTACGAGCGGCTCGTCCGCGAAAAGCATCAGTTCCTGCGCCGCATGAAATCCAATGTGCAGGCAGAGCTCGCCCTCATCGAGGATGCTATCGCAGAGATGCCGGACATGGTGCATGAGAAAAAGGTACCGCCCGCGCCTCCTGCACCGCCGATAAAACCGAAGGACGATGCCGTGAAGGAACAGGAGGACGATTGAAGACGATGATCGGGTGCGGAAAGGCCGCACTGCTCTTTGGCGGGACAGTAATTTTGGATCAAGCGGTGAAAGCGTACGTCGCATCGACCATGCTGCCGGGGGAGAGCATCCCCGTCATTCCGTCATACCTCCATCTGACCTACGTGCTGAACGCAGGGGCTGCGTTCGGGATCTTCGAGCGTCAGCAGTGGCTCTTTTTGCTCACCGCCGCGCTGTTCTTCCTCGTATTCCTCTTTCTCTATCCGCGTCTCGCGCGCGGCAGCGCACTCATTCACTACGGCAGCGTCGCCTTTGCGGCGGGAGCGCTCAGCAACATGGCGGATCGGATTCGCCTCGCACACGTCATCGACTTCATTGATTTCCGCGTATGGCCGGTATTCAATATCGCGGACATCGCCATCGTGGTGGGAACGATCTGCGTTCTCTGGGCGCTCTTCGTGCAGAAGAAGGAGTTTCTTCCGTGAGCACATTTATTTCCGATCAGGCAGGGGAACGGCTGGATGTATTCCTCGTGCGACAGCTGCCGACCCTCTCGCGCAGCTACGCACAGCGTCTCGTCGCAGAGGGGCATGTAACGGTGGACGGGGAGCGGCGCAAGGCGAATTTTAAGCTGAGCGGCGGCGAGACCGTAGCGTGCATTATCCCCCCCGCAGAGGCAGTCGAGATCTGTGCAGAGAACATCCCGCTGGATGTCCTCTATGAGGATGCGGACATCATCGTCATCAACAAGCCGCGCGGTATGGTCGTGCACCCTGCCGCAGGCGTGTATACGGGGACGCTCGTCAACGCCCTGCTCCATCACTGCAGCGACCTCTCGGGGATCAACGGAGACCTGCGCCCCGGCATCGTTCATCGCCTCGATAAGGATACCTCGGGCGTGATGGTCGCCGCGAAAAACGACATGGCGCATCATTTTCTCGCCCGCCAGATTCGGGACAAGGAGGCACGGCGCGAGTACCGCGCCATCGTATACGGGAACATCGTCGAGCGCGCGGGCGTCATTACGGGGGACATCGGACGGCATCCGACGGATCGCAAGAAAATGGCGATTGTCCGTGAGAACGGCAAGCCCGCGACGACCCACTTTGAGGTGCTTGAGCGGTTCGGCGACTACACCTTTGTCGCCTGCCGTCTGGAGACGGGGCGGACGCATCAGATCCGCGTTCACATGACGAGCATCGGACATCCGCTGGTCGGCGATACGAAGTATACGGCGAAGAAGAACCCCTTTGCCATTGTGGGGCAGGCACTGCACTCGCTGACACTCACGCTGACACATCCGCGTACGCAGGCGGAAATGACGTTCACCGCGCCCCTGCCGGCGGACATGGAGGAGATTCTGCACACACTCCGAAGGAGCTGATCGCATGACTGAGTTTAGAGAAAAGGCCGTGCTGATGGATGAGGACGGCATCCGCCGTGCCCTCATGCGCATCGCGCACGAGATTGTAGAGAAAAATCATGGAACGGAGCATCTGGTGCTCGTCGGCATCCGCAAGCGAGGCGTACCGATTGCGGCGCGGCTCGGCGTGGAGATCGCGCAGATCGAGGGACGGGAACTGCCGCGCGGCGTGCTCGACATCACGCTCTACCGCGACGACCTCAACGAGCTCGCCTATCAGCCCATCGTGCACACGACGGAGATCCCCCTTGACATCACGGACAAGACCGTCATCCTCGTCGATGATGTGCTCTACACAGGGCGCACGATACGGGCGGCGATGAACGCCCTGCTCGACCTCGGGCGGCCGCGCATGATCCAGCTCGCCGTGCTCATCGACCGCGGACATCGCGAGCTCCCGATCCGCGCCGACTACGTTGGCAAGAACGTACCGACGGCATCTGCCGAGGACGTATCGGTGCAGCTTCACGACACCGATACGGAGGAAAAGGTCGTCATACGCGAGCGCGTCTAAACGCGGCGGATAGACCGCCTTCCCATTTGACAAAAAAGGGTTGTTATTACGAAGACAGAGACCTCGTAATAACAACCCTTTACATATTCATTATGGCGGAGAGGGTGGGATTCGAACCCACGGTGCGTTGCCGCATCACCGGTTTTCAAGACCGGCTCCTTAAACCACTCGGACACCTCTCCGTATGCTGTATGGAATACAATACTTTTGCATTCTATCAAAAAGGCGTCGCCGCGTCAATAGCTGTGCGTTTTTTGCCATGCACAGATGAGCGCGCCGACACAAAAACCAATCAGCGCGGGCACAACCCACCCCATCCCGAGGGATGCGAGGGGAAGCCCCTCTCCTGCCGTACACAGAGCAGGCATCCATGAAAACGCATTCTGCAGAGCGGGCGGCAGTGCACGGAGAAAGTCGAAGAAGGCGGCCGCACTCGTGCCGACAATGCTCCACACATAGAGCGGGCGGCGGTAGCCGATCAGCCCCTCGATAAGACAGAGAGCGATGAGGACGATGGCGACGGGATAGAGAAAGTAGAGCACGGGGAGGGAATACGCGATGATGCGGCTGAGGCCAACATTCGATATGGCGAATGAGAACGCGGCGAAGATCACCGTGTATTTTGTATAGGAAAAACTGCGCGGAAAGAGCGCGGTAAACGTGGACGCACACGCCGTGACGAGTCCGATGGCGGTCTTGAGACATGCGCAGGTGATCGTGATGCCAAGCAGAATGCCGCCGTACGCGCCAAAGTAATGCGCTGCAATATGGGCGAGCACATCGCCGCCGTTGGCATCGATGCCGTAGACGGCGCGGCTCTGCGCACCGACGTAGGTGAGCGCGAGATAGATGAGCGCCATGAGCAGCGTGCTGAGACTGCCCGAGATGATCGTGCTGTAGGAGAGATCAGCAGGCGAGGAGAGGCCAAGGCGACGGATGGAGTCGACGAGGATGCTGCCATAGGCGAGCGCGGCGAGCACATCCATCGTATTATAGCCCTCGAGCAGCCCCGTGAAAAAGGCATTCTCTGCGTACGCTCCTGTGGGCGGCATCGTCCACACGCTGCCCATCGGCTCTCTTAGCGCAGCGACGATCATGATGGCAAGAAAAAAGAGAAAGAGCGGATTCAGCACCTTGCCGATCCAGATCAGAATCCCCGACGGACGCAGGGAGAAAAAGAGCACCACGGCGAAAAAGAGCGCGGTAAAGGCGAGGAGCAGAACATCGTGCAGGGGAGGGGCGACGAACGGCAGAACGCCAACCTGAAAGGAGACGGTCGCCGTACGCGGGATGGCGAAGAGCGGCCCGATGCAGAGATAGAGCGCGCAGGTAAAGAGCAGGGAAAAACGCCGCCCCACTCTGTTTCCAATCGCGGAGAGACTGTCGCTCGCTGTGATGCTGATCGCCGCAATGCCGAGCAGGGGCAGCCCCACGCCTGTGATGCAGAACCCGACAAGGGCGGGCAGCATCTCCATCCCCGCCCGCTGCCCCATCGACGCGGGAAAGATCAGATTGCCCGCACCGAAGACCAGACCGAAAAGGAGAGATGCGACAAAGAGATATTCCTTTTTCGACAGCCGCTGTTTCATACTGGATGCTTTCCTATCTACAAAAGAATCATAAAATTTTAATAAATTGATTATACAGGGGCAGCAGAGATTTGTCAAAAAATCTATTGGCGATCGTCCCTTTACATCCACCGATGGGGCGGGCTATAATGCAGGGAGAGAAATAGCGGGGATTCCCCAAGATGATAAGGAGTACAGGAATGAATCGAAACGACCTATGCTGGTGCGGCAGCGGCAAGAAATATAAAAAATGTCATGAGGACTTTGACGAGCGCATCGCCTCCATCCGTTACGATGTGATCAAGGGGCAGGTGCGCCCACCGCGCAAGATCATCAATAACGAGGCGGACATCGCGGGCATCCGCCGTGCCGCTGTCATCAACGATGCGGTGCTTGACCTCATGGGGACGCTCGTCGCACCGGGCGTTGACACGGAGACGCTGGATCGTGCGGCGCATGAGTACATTGTCTCACACGGCGGCATTCCCGCCTGCCTCGGCTTTGAGGGCTTCCCCAAGAGCATCTGCACGTCGATCAACAACGTGGTCTGCCACGGGATTCCGTCGACCAAGGATGTGCTCAAAGAAGGCGACATCATCAACGTTGACTCGACCGTCATCGTGGACGGCTACTATGCGGATGCCTCGCGGATGTATCTCATCGGCAAGGTGCCGGCGGCGGCGGAGCGGCTCGTCAAGGTGACGAAGGAGTGCATGGAGCGCGGCATCGCGGCGGCGCGTCCGTGGCATTTTCTCGGCGACGTGAGTGCGGCGTGCGGCGACTGGGCGCATGCCAACGGCTACTCGGTCGTCACGGCGCTCGGCGGTCATGGCGTCGGCAAGGATTTTCACATGGAACCGTACGTCCCGCATGAGGGCGAGCCGGGCACGGGGATGCTCATGGTGCCGGGCATGGTGTTCACGGTCGAGCCGATGATCAATGCGGGCGACTACGATGTCACCGTTGACCGCACGGACGGATGGACGGTGCGGACGAAGGACGGGACGCTCTCTGCGCAGTGGGAAAAGACCATTCTCATCACAGAGACGGGCGCAGAGGTGCTTTCATCATGACGCATTTCGACCAGCTCGGCATCTCGGAGACACTGACCGCACTCCTCCAAAAACAGGGCATCACACAGCCGACCCCCGTGCAGGAGCAGGCGATCCCGCCCATGCGCGCGGGACGCGACGTGATCGCACAGGCACAGACGGGGACGGGCAAGACGCTCGCCTATCTCCTGCCGCTCCTTGCGCGCATCAAGCCGCAGGGCGCGGCGGCACAGGCCCTCGTCATCGCACCGACGCGTGAGCTCGCCATCCAGATCGAGCGCGTCGCCGAACCGCTCGCCCAGTCCCTTGGGATTGGCACCGTTGTGATCTATGGTGGGGCGGATATCGAGCGGCAGAAGGACAAACTGCGCCGCAGTCCGCAGCTCGTCATCGGTACGCCGGGACGTCTGCTCGATCACGTACGGCGTGGGACGCTTGCGCTCGGCAGCGTGAACAAGGTCGTCCTCGACGAGGCGGACGAAATGCTGAAGATGGGCTTCATCGAGGATGTGGAGACCCTGCTCGGTGCTGTGGCACAGGACTATCAGCTCGCACTCTTTTCGGCAACGATGCCCGAGCGCATCGTGCGCCTGACAAAGCGGTTCATGACCAACCCCGCGCACATCCGTCTCGCGGGAGAGACAGTGACCCTCGCTGCCATCGAGCAGGTCGTCATACCCGTCAGCGCAGGGGACAAGCTCGACCGCCTCTGCGCCTCCATCAACGAGGAGGCACCCTACCTAGCAATGGTGTTCTGCGCCACAAAGGAGCGCACCCGTGCGCTCATGATGGAGCTCGCACAGCGCGGCTATCTCGTCGATGCGCTCAGCGGCGACCTCACGCAGACGCAGCGCAGTTTCGTCCTGCGTCAGTTCCGCAGTGCAAAACTGCAGATCCTCTGTGCGACGGACATTGCGGCGCGCGGACTCGACATCGAGGGCGTGACCCACGTCTATAACTACGACCTGCCGCCGACGGTGACCGACTACATCCACCGCATCGGCCGCACGGGGCGCGCCGGGACACAGGGCAAGGCGATCACACTCGTCGCGCCGCATCAGCACGAAAAACTCCGCAAGATGGAGGCGGCGCTGAAGGAACGCCTGCGCCGTGACGTAGTCAAGAAAAAAAAGCGTCCCGCACCGCACGCAGGGGAGGGGGACGCACAGAAAAAAACACATCCGCCACGCGATGCAAAACGCCGAACGCTGCCCAAGCGCACGAAGCCGAAGCCGCGCAGCAAAAAGGCAGGCAAGACCGTCACGAACATCGGACGGCGCAGCAGAAAACGGAACTAGGGGGGATGCTTTATATTATTATTATATCTCTTCCGTTTTATAGGCGTTGTACCCCTCATAGCGATAGGAGGCGTCGATGCCCTTCATATAGATGTTTCGGTCGTCGATGCGCTGCGTCAGAGCAGCCTTCAGCAGAACCTTGATCTCCGTTGAGCGGATGGGGCTCCGCTCCATTGCAAGCAGATAGTCGTCTTTATCCACGTTATCCCAATCCACGACGCAAGATAGCCCACGTTTTAACATGGCGTCGAGCCAGATGCGCATACTGCGCCCGTTGCCCTCTCGAAAGGGATGCGCCACATTCATCTCGACGTATTTATCGATGATAGCGTCAAAGCTGTTCTGCGGCATACGGTCGATCTGCGCCAGTGCCTCCGTGAGGTAGAGCACGGGGGCAAAGCGAAAATGTCCTTTGGCGATGTTGACCGTGCGCGTCTGCCCTGCAAAGTCATATACATCCTGAAACAGATAGCGGTGAATCTCCTGCAGCCCGGCGTATGTGCCAACGGCGAACGTCTCGATGATATGCTCGTCATAGAGTTCCTGTGCACGCTTTTTGGTCAGCCGCTCCTCCTCATGGGCAAGAGCTGTGGAATCCGGGATTCCAAGTTTGTTGGGCAATGTCATGACAAACCTCCAAATGTGCCGAATGATATATGTATTATATATTTTTTCTGCCCTTTTGACTACTTAGCATCTAGAGAATTGCAGGAAAAGAGGATTTTTCGTCGAATTGATAACATCATACAGACTATTCCAAACCAATAAGGAGGAAGGTTTCATGATTGGCATCAAGAATGTGATTGCGATTATCTGCGGTGGCGGCCCCGCACCCGGCATCAACAGTGTCATCTCGGCGGTGGTCAGTGAGGCAACGCGGCACGGTTGGGATGTGCTCGGCATCTACGACGGGTTCTCGCGGATTGCACGCGGTGAGAAGAACTACGTGCGCCTTGAGCCTGCGAACATCAGCCGCATTCATCTGACGGGCGGCTGCATTCTGAAGATGTCGCGCTTCAACCCGACGAAGAAGGAATCCGACCTCCGCACCGTAGTCGAGACGCTGACCGAGCTCGGCGTGACGCATCTCGTCACCATCGGCGGCGACGACACGGCATTCAGCTCCATGGCGGTCTCCGAGTACGCGCGCAAGATGGGACGCACGATCAACGTCGTCCATGTCCCGAAGACCATCGACAACGACCTGCCGCTCCCCGAGGGCGTGCCGACGTTCGGCTTTGAGACAGCGCGTGCCTTCGGCACGATGGAGATCGAGAACCTCATGGAGGATGCGAGCACGACGAACAACCGCTGGTACTTCACCATCGCTATGGGACGTACGGCGGGGCATCTTGCCCTCGGGATGGGACGCAGCGCAGGCGCGGCGATCACCATCATCCCCGAGGAGTTTTCCCAGAAAAAGATCCCGCTGCAGCAGGTCGTCGACGTGATCGTCGGCTCGATCGTGAAGCGCTACCTCACGGGGCGCAACTACGGCGTTGCTGTCATCGCTGAGGGCGTGATCGAGAAGATCGCCGAGGAGGACTTTGCCAAACTCGGCAACGTCGTCACGGACGAGCACGGACACATCCGCTACAGCGAGCTCGACTTCGGCGAGATCATCAAACAGGCGGTGCTCGCCGAGACGAAGAAGCTCGGCATCACCATCAGCGTCATCGACAAGGAGATCGGCTACGAGCTGCGCTGCACGGCGCCGATCGCCTATGACATCGACTACTGCCGCTCGCTCGGCTACTCCGCCGTCAAGTTCCTCATGCAGGGCGACACGGGCGCGATCATCACGATTCAGGACAATCAGGCGGTGCCGATGCGCTTCGACGAGATTCGCGACCCCGAGACGGGCAAGACGAAGGTGCGCAAGGTCAACATCGCCTCCGTCCACTACCGCATCGCACGCGGCTTCATGATGCGCCTCGAAAAGGGCGACCTCGACGATCCGGGACTTGCGAATGCCTACCGCATGACGCAGGAGGAGTTCAAGGAACGCTACTCCTACCTCTTTGACGGCGACGCCACAGAGTAATTTCACCGCAGAACTGTCCAAGGACGATGGTGTGAAACGAAAAAGTTTCGCATCATCGCCCTTTTTTCTATTTTAGGTATTGACGCGCCCGCTCCTTTGCCGTATAATACCGTATTGTCAGTGCAATACACGACAGAACATCGCGGGGTGGAGCAGTCGGTAGCTCGTCGGGCTCATAACCCGAAGGTCACAGGTTCAAGTCCTGTCCCCGCAACCAATAGCATATCATGGGTAGGTGGCCGAGTGGTTAAAGGCAACAGACTGTAAATCTGTCATCTTCGGATTACGATGGTTCGAATCCATCCCTGCCCACCATCATCGGCGGCATAGCTCAGTTGGCTAGAGCATGCGGTTCATACCCGCAGTGTCCGGAGTTCAAATCTCTGTGCCGCCACCATTTTGCTTGATCCCCCCGCAACGGGGGTTCTTTTATGCTTTCAGGGAGCACTCCGGTGTCTCCTTAGGGAAAATGTACTTCATGCGTTGACAGCATTTTCCAAGTATGATAAATTGATACGAGTGATTTCGTGTCATGAAAACTAACAAGGAGAGTCGATATTCATGCGCAACAACATTACGCTTGAGTGCACGGAGTGCCATAGCCGCAACTATCGCACGAACAAGAACAAGAAGAACAATCCGGATCGTCTGGAGTTCAGCAAGTACTGCAAGTTCTGCCGCAAGCACACGCCGCACAAAGAGACGAAGTAAGCGCCCGCATCATGGGAAAGATTGTGAAATTCCTGCGGGAAGTCGTCGCCGAGATGAAGAAGGTCTCGTGGTCGACGCGGCGCGAGCTGGTCACCTACACCGGTGTTGTCGGCATTGCGATCGTCGTCGTCTGCGCGCTCATCTGGATCTGCGACACTATTTTTGCGCGCATCTTTCAGGTTATCCTGCATTATTAGACGGGGTGAGGGACATGGCAGACAAGGAAGAACTCAATCTCCGGCAGGCGAATCCACATCGCGCATGGTATGTCATCCACACCTACTCGGGGTATGAGAACAAGGTCAAGGCAAACCTTGAACGCCTCATGCACTCGGCGAGCATGAGCGAGATGATCTTTAACGTCGTCGTGCCCGTGGAGAACGAGATCGAGGTCAAGGACGGCAAGGAAAAGGTCGTTCCGCGCAAGGTGTTCCCGGGCTACGTCCTCGTTGACATGATCGTCGATGAGCACTCGTGGTACGTCGTGCGCAACACGACGGGCGTCACGGGCTTTGTCGGCTCGGAGAAGCACCCCATTCCGCTGACCGCGGAGGAGGCGGAACGCATCCTCTCCGGCTCTGTGGGCGGGGCACCGAAGCGCCGCGCCAAGGTGGATGTCGGCGACACGGTGCGCATCATCTCGGGCGCATTCGAGGACTACGCGGGCAAGATCACGTCGATCGACACGTCGAGTATGCGCGTGCAGGTGGATGTGGACGGAACCCCTCTGGATGTCGAGATCGATCAGGTCGAACGGATCTGAGATCAGATATACCGCTGATTTTTCACCGAAAGGAGGTGAATGTGGATGGCAAAGAAGGTTGCGCGTGTCGTAAAGCTGCAGGTTCCTGCGGGCAAGGCGACACCGGCTCCTCCGGTTGGACCTGCGCTTGGCCAGGCGGGCGTGAACATCATGGCGTTCGTCAAAGACTTCAATGAGCGCACGGCGAAACAGGCGGGGCTCATCATTCCGGTTGAGATCACAGTCTTTGAGGATCGTTCCTTTACCTTTATCACGAAGACCCCTCCGGCAGCAGTTCTGCTGAAGAAGGCGGCGGGCATTGAAAAGGCGTCGGGCGAGCCGAACAAGACGAAGGTCGCAAAGCTCCCGCGCGCGAAGGCACGCGAGATCGCAGAGTCCAAGATGCCGGATCTGAACGCCGCATCAATCGAGGCGGCGACGTCCATGATCGAGGGCACAGCCCGCAGCATGGGCATTGAGATCACAGACTAATCCTCTGTGACAAAGTGGAAGGGCGTACGCCCGTTAGGACCACGAAGGGAGTTATTCATGGCAAAGTTTGGTAAGAAATACCAAGACGCTGCGAAGCTGATCGAGAGCGGCAAGCTCTACGCTTCGCAGGAAGCGATGGAACTCGTCAAGAAGACGGCAACCGCCAAATTCGACGAGACCATCGAGCTGCACGTGCGCCTCGGCGTCGATCCGAAGTATGCGGATCAGCAGGTGCGCGGCGCCCTTGTCCTGCCGCATGGCACGGGCAAGACCCAGCGCGTACTCGTCTTTGCAAAGGGCGAGAAGGTCGCTGAGGCTGAGGCAGCAGGGGCTGACTTCGTCGGCTAAGATGAGATCGTGCAGAAGATCCAGGGCGGCTGGCTCGACTTCGATGTCGCTGTCGCTACGCCCGACATGATGGGCACGGTCGGTCGCCTCGGTAAGGTTCTCGGTCCGCGCGGACTCATGCCGAACCCGAAGCTCGGCACGGTCACGATGGATCTGAAGAAAGCCATCGGCGAAATCAAGGCAGGTCAGGTGGAGTACCGCACGGACAAGGCGGGCAACGTCCACGTTCCCATCGGGAAGGCCTCCTTTGATGCGGAGAAACTCCGCGAAAACTATCAGGCGATCATCGACACGCTGATTCGCGTGAAGCCGGCAGCGGCAAAGGGGCAGTACATCCGCTCCATCACCGTTGTGGCGACGATGGGACCCGCCGTCCCCGTTGCGCTCAGCTAATTTTTTTAGCAGCGCACGGAATTTCCCCGGGCTGTAGACAGCAGGTTTGCGCAAGCATCTAACGACATAGTCGCCTGCCGAGGCCGGACGTGAATTTGAACATTCATCTCCGGCAGGATAGCAGCCGGAGATTTTTCATTGGAAAGAATAAGAGCCGTCCAGATTGGTGCGGATTTTTGTTTGAGCAAGGAGGAACACCGGACGCGCAGTTAAGTCCTGCGTGGAGGATGTTCCGACGCGGCGAGAACGGAAGGACGTGCCAAGATGAACGGCGACAAGAAAGGAGGGAAATGATTACATGGCAGATCACAAGAAAGAAGTCATCGTCGAGAAGCTGAAAGAGCAGCTCTCCTCGGCGAAAGGAGCTGTCTTTACGACGTACAGCGGTCTCACCGTTGCACAGGATACGGAGCTGCGCCGCGAGCTGCGCGCTGCTGGTGTCTCCTATCACGTCGTAAAGAACACGATGCTGCGCCGTGCGGCAGATGCGCTTGGTCTTGAGGGGCTCGATCCGCACCTTGAGGGAACGACCGCATTTGCGTTCTCGGCAGACGATGCCGTCGCTCCGGCGAAGGTCATCTGCGGCTACATCAAGAAAAACAAGCTCGACGAGAAGGGGATCCTGTCCGTCAAGGTCGGTACCGTTGAGGGTAAGGTCATCGAGACGGCTGAGGTTCAGGCGCTCGCATCGCTCCCGTCGCGCGAAGAGCTTATCGCAAAGCTCATGGGCAGCATGAATGCGCCGATCTCGAACACGGTCAATGTACTGCAGGGCGTTATCCGCAATGCCGTCTATGTGCTTGAGGCTGTGCGTGCGCAGAAGGCGTCCGCATAAACATACGATTGAGAGAGAATTTACATACTATTGGAGGTATACAGCATGAACAAGGATCAGATTCTGGAAGCCATTGAGAACATGACCGTTCTCGAACTCTCCGAGCTCGTGAAGGCAATGGAGGAGAAATTCGGTGTCAGCGCAGCTGCACCGGTCGCAGTTGCTGCTGTCGGCGGTGCTGCTCCGGCTGCGGGCGGCGAGGAGAAGACGGAGTTCACCGTCGTTCTCGCAGCAGCAGGCGACAAGAAGATCAACGTCATCAAGGCCGTTCGTGAGGCAACGGGTCTCGGCCTGAAGGAAGCGAAGGAGCTCGTTGACGGCGCACCGAAGCCGGTCAAGGAGAACATCGGCAAGGCTGAGGCCGAAGAGCTCAAGAAGAAGCTCGAAGAGGCTGGCGCAACGGTCGAGCTGAAGTAATATCGATTCGTATAAGAATAGACACCCTCCGATATGGAGGGTGTTTTTGTCTCTTGACGGGACTTTTGCAATAGAGTTATAATAATCATGGGACGATTGTGCGTGACAGGCGACTGTCATGTACCGGAAGCATGGGAAGACGGTGCATCGTATGATTTTTTACGGCGAAAAGCAAAAGCCCCTGTTGGATGAAGAACGTTCCGTGTCGGAGGAGATGGATACGGGCGAGCTCGCTGCCGATGGGGACACCTACGCAGACGAGACAGCGGAAAACAGCATCTATGACGGCTGCTCGGATGAGGATCTCCTCGCCCACATCCGCGGCGAGCGCGGTGATGAGGCACTCGACTATCTCATCAACAAATACCGCAACTTCGTGCGCTCCAAGGCACGCTCCTACTTCCTCATCGGTGCAGACCGCGAGGACATCGTGCAGGAGGGCATGATCGGCTTTTTCAAGGCGATCCGTGACTATCGTCCGGACAAGCTCTCATCGTTTCGCGCGTTTGCGGAGCTGTGCGTGACGCGCCAGATCATCACGGCGATCAAGACGGCGACGCGGCAGAAACACATCCCGCTCAACTCCTACGTCTCATTGAACAAGCCCATCTACGATGAGGACTCCGACCGCACCCTGCTCGACGTACTCTCCGGTGCGCGAATCAGCGACCCCGAGGAGCTCGTCATCAGTCACGAGGAGTTCATCGACATCGAGCAGAAAATGGAGGAAATTCTCAGCGACCTTGAGTGGCGCGTCCTCATGAGCTACCTCGACGGCAAATCCTATCAGGAGATCGCCGTCGACCTGCACCGTCAGGTCAAATCCATCGACAATGCGCTGCAGCGCGTCAAGCGCAAACTCGAGAAATACATGGAGTCACGCGGGGACGATCTCGACATCGGGACGGTCTATCGCGGACTGACGACCATCAACCGCGTGGGGCGCGCACAGGAATAAAAGAAACATAAAGGCCGGGCAGCCGGTCTTTTGTTTTATGTGAATATCATATTTTATTGCTATCATTCAAAAAGCAGTTGAAGAATAGGAGGCATGACCATGTGGAAAAAATTTTCATCCATCCTGCTGACGGCACTGCTCTGTCTCGCCTGTGCCGTGGCGTCCGCACAGGCGGCGGAGGACAGCGCACCGAGGGCGACTGCGCCGCAGGAGAAGCCGAGCCGCATTGAGCTCGTGATGATCCTCGACAAGAGTGGATCCATGCACGGGCTGGAGGCGGACACCATCGGCGGCTTTAATGCGATGATCGAGAAGGAAAAGAAGCTGGGCATCGACGTGCGCGTGACGACGGTGCTCTTTAACGACAAGATGGACCGTCTCTACGAGCACAGAGAGATCCGAAGCGTGCGCCCGCTGACCGAGCGGACGTATGAGACGGGCGGCACGACGGCACTCCTTGACGCCGTCGGTGATACCATCCTGCACATGGAGCAGTCGGGCGCGGCAGACAGGCAGGGGACGAAGGTGATCGTCGTCATCATCACGGACGGCATGGAGAATGCGAGCACCGAGTTCACCAAGGCAAAGGTCAAGGAGCTCATCTCGGACAAGCAGGAAAAGGCGGGCTGGGACTTCATCTACCTCGGCGCGAACATCGACGCGGCTGAGGAAGCGGACGCCATCGGGGTGCGCAAGGCGAACGCCGTGACGTACAAGAACACATCGAGCGGCGTCCGTGCGAACTACGATGCAGTAGGCGTCTACGTCGCGGAGCGCGCCAGCGGCGATAAGGAATCCGGCGCGTGGAAGGATCATGTCGAAAAGGATGAGACGAAATAAGACGGATTGACATTTCTCTCCTGACGTTGTATGCTATGGAACATAGCTATATACATATAATAGAACTGAATTGATGAGAGAGGCGGCGGGTTGCGTGCCTCGCCGGGAGAGTATCTATTTTTAGGAGGAATCGGAATGAAAAACTGGAAGAAAATGCTGGTCGCGTCGCTTGCGTGCTCGGCGGTCTTGGGGCTGTCCTCGTACAGCCCGGCGGAGGCTGCGTACGAGCTCAATCCTGAGGTCAAGACGGCGACGCCGGCACTCATGGAGGCGTCGGAAATCGGCGTCCTGAAGTACAACAACCCGCAGATGGCAAACTACACGAACAAAGATGCCATCGTTGTTGCGAGCTTCGGCACGACGTTCAAGGATACGCGTGAAAAGACGATCGAGGCGACGGTGCGCGACATTCAGACAGCGAACCCCGGCGTAAAGGTCGTCACGGCATTTACCTCCCATATCATCATCGACCGCATCGCGGCAAAGGAAGGCAAGCACTATCCGACGCCCGAGGAGGCACTGACCCAGCTCAAGGCAGAGGGCTACTCCCGCGTCGCGTTGGTCTCACTTGACGTCATTCCGGGCATGGAGTACTCCTACGTCAAGGCGGTTTACAACGAGTATAAGGATCAGTTCAAGACGATGACCTGCGGCACCTCCCTCATGTACTGGCAGGGACAGGAAGATCAGGCGGACGACGTGACGGAGTTCATCAAGGCGGTCTCGACGCAGTTCCCGGAGCTGGGCAAGGATGAGGCACTCCTCCTCATGGCACACGGCACGCCGCACGTCTCCAACGCTTACTATTCCGTGATTCAGGCAAAGCTCAACGAGCTCGGCTATAAGAACGTCTACGTCTACACGGTGGAGGGCTGGCCGAGCCTGGAGACGATCCTGCCGAAGCTCAAGCAGAACCACATCAAGATGGTCACGCTCATGCCGATCATGATGGTGGCGGGCGATCATGCACACAACGACATGGCGGGCAAGGATTCGGATTCGCACAAGAGCATCCTTGAGAGCCAGGGCTTCAAGGTCAACACCTATCTGCACGGCCTCGGTGAGAACCAGGCGATCCGTGCTGCCTTCGTAGAGCGTGCCAACGACGCATGGGACGCGCTGCAGGGACGCAAGGGTGCGGATGCAGACCACATCAAAATGATGAAGTAATACAGCATATCCGCTCGGAGCCTGTCGCAGGAGCATCTGCTTCTGCGACAGGCTCTTTTCTTTATGGAGATACCCTGTTATAATAAATGGCACGAAAAGCAAGGCAACAGATAGAGGAGTACGCGAATGAAGATTGCAGTCGTCGGAACGGGAATGATCGCACGCGAGGCGCTTAATGCGCTGCGCATGGTGAGAGGTGTGGAGGTTCCTGTGCTCTGTGCACGAGCGCACAGCAGGGAAAAAGCAGAACACATGGCGCAGGAGTTTAACATCCCGCACGTCGTGACCGACTACGCAGAGCTGCTCGCATCCCATGCGGCCGACTTCGTCTACCTCGGCATCGTGAACAGCGCACATTTCGACTATGCGCGTCAGGCGATCTCGGCGGGCTGGAATGTCATCGTGGAGAAACCCTTTGCCTCGACCCTCGCGGAGACGGAGGAGCTGATCGCGCGCGCCCGTGCGGCACAGAGCTACGTCTTTGAGGCAATGACACCGCTCTATATGCCGAACTTTCGCGGCATCGTGGAGCGGCTGCCCCGGCTCGGGCTCGTCCGCCTTGTGCAGGCGAACTTCTCCCAGTATTCGAGCCGCTACGACCGCTACCTTGCGCGCGACGTTGCTCCTGCGTTTGACCCTGTCTGCTCGGGCGGCGCACTCTATGACCTGAACGTCTACAACCTGGCGCTCATCATCGCGCTCTTTGGACGCCCGCTGTCCGCGTCCTATCTGGCAAATATCGGATTCAACGGCATCGACACATCAGGGGTGATGACCCTGCGCTACGACGGCTTTTGCGCCTCATCGGCAGCGGCGAAGGACAGCAGCAGCCCCTCCTTCCTCATGATTCAGGGCGAGAACGGGTGGATTCGCACCGACGGCACGCCGAACGAACTGCGCTCCTTCACCATCGGTCTGCGCGGTGCGGAGCCCGAGACCTTCGCGCTGAACCGTCACGAGCACCGCATGGTGCACGAGTTTGAGGAGATGCAGCGCATATATCAGCAGCGGGACTACACCGCCGTGGAGGATGGCTTTGCCGTGACGCGCGCGGTGATGGCGGTCATGGAAAAAGCACGCCTGATGGCGGGCATCCAGTTTCGGGCGGACTGATGCATGGATACAACCTTGATGATCGAGATGGAACATCTCGTCAAAAAATTTCCGCATACCAATGAAAAAAAAGAGAGCGCATGGAAAACCGCCGTCAATGATGTATCGCTCTCCGTACGGCGCGGCGAGGTGTTCGGTCTCCTTGGCCCGAACGGCGCAGGCAAGACGACAATCATTCGGATGCTCACCATGCAGACCCGTCCGACGAGCGGACGCATCCGCATCGGCGGAGAGGACATCCATGCGGCAGAGCGCAGCGTCAAGGCACAGATCGGCGTCGTACCGCAGCACGTAAACTTTGATCAGGAACTCACCGTCTGGGACAATATGGAGCTGCACGCGCGCCTGCATCACATGGAGCGTGCGGAGCGCACGGCACGCATCGAGGAGCTCCTGACGGAGATGTCGCTCATGGAGGTGCGCAACGACGGTGTGCGGCAGCTCTCGGGCGGGATGAAGCGGCGGCTGCTCATTGCGCGTGCGCTCATCCACCGTCCGCGCGTCCTCTTTCTCGACGAGCCGACCGTTGCCCTCGATCCGCAGATTCGCCGCCATATCTGGGATGTAGTGCACGGCATCGCCGCGCGCGGCGTGACCGTCCTCCTCACCACGCACTACATCGAGGAGGCAGAGGCGCTCTGCGCACGCGTTGCCATCATCAATAAGGGGCGGCTCATTGACTTGCAGACGCCGCAGGACTTCTGCGAGGCACTGGGCAGACACGCCGTGGAGTGGGATGGGGCGGACGGACGCGCCTACCGCTTTTTCCATACACAGGAGGAGGCGCGCAGCTATGCGCGCGGCATCGAGGAGACGATGGCGCGTGTGCTCCTGCGCCCGACGAATCTGGAGGACGTCTTTATCGAGCTGACGGGACGGAAGGAGGGGCTCTGATGCTTGGCGATATATGGACGGTGTTTTGGCGCGACTGGATCGTGCTGCGCCGCCGCCTGAAAAAATATATCCTGAGCCGCATGGTCTCGCCGCTCATGTTCCTCATCGCCTTCGGCTGGGGGCTCGGGCGGAGCATCGACGTCGGCGGCGGCTCGTACATCGACTTCCTCGTACCGGGGCTGCTCGCGATGAACTCCATGAACATCAGCTTTAACAGCATCATCCCCGTGCACGCGGAGCGCATCTACCATAAAAGCCTTGAGGAGTACCTCATCGCCCCCATCCGTCCCGATGCCTACGTCATCGGCAAGGTCGCGGGCGCCGTGCTGCGCGGTCTGATCTCCTCGGCGATCATCATTGGACTGAGTTATCTCTTTGGTGCGCATTTCTCCGTCACGCCGCTCTTTCTTCTCGTCCTGACGCTGAACTGCGCGATTTTCGCGGAGATCGGCTTTCTCGCGGCGCTGTATATCTCCACCTACGAGGAGATGGGGCAGGTCAACCTCTACGTCCTCCTGCCCATGTCCTTCCTCTGCGGGACATTCTTCTCCACGGCAGCACTGCCGGATGCGGTGCGCTATCTCGTGGAGATCCTCCCGCTGACGCATACGAGCTACCTCCTGCGCAGCCTCAGCGGGGCAGGGGACTACTCCGTTATCTCGCTTGTCGTCGTCGTGCTCTACGCCATCCTCGGCATCGTCGCCGGCACATGGAAATTCCGCCGACTGACTGACTAAACAATCACTCATATCACTCAGAGGACAATCATGCTCAGGCATATCTTTCATCACAGCGGCGCAGCAGAGGGCTGCGCACACTTCTGCTGCACGCGCGTCGAGGACTTCGGCGTCTCCTACGGGACATTTGACGTCTTCTCGCACGTCAACCTGCACTTTCACTGCGGTGAGCTCACCGCCATCATCGGGCCGAACGGCGCGGGAAAATCAACCCTCCTGCGCGCCATCCTCGGCGAGGTGCCGCACACGGGACACATCCGCTTCGTCGACGCCGAGGGACGCCATACCGGCCGCCCCGTCATCGGTTACGTCCCGCAGTACCTCCGCCTCGACGTGAGCGCGCCGACCACCGTCATGGATCTCTTTATGGCGTGCATCACAGCGCGCCCCGTCTGGCTCTGCCCCGCACGTCCCTATCGTGCACGTGCCACGCAGAGCCTTGCGCGCGTGCGGGCAGATCACCTCATCGACCGCCGCCTCGGCGCACTCTCGGGCGGAGAACTGCAGCGCGTTCTCCTCGCGCTCGCACTCGACCCCATCCCGAACCTGCTCCTCCTCGATGAGCCCGTCTCGGGCGTCGATCAGCGCGGACTGGCACTCTTCTACGAGATCGTCGCGGAGCTGCGCGCCAAGGAGGATCTCGCGATCCTCCTCATCTCACATGACCTCGGCATGACGGCACGCCATGCGGACAAGGTCGTCCTGATGAACCACGGCATCGCGGCGGCGGGAACGCCTGAGGAGGTCTATCGCTCTCCGGCGATGGAGCAGATCTTCGGCATCCTGCCCGACCGCAGCAGCCTGCGCGCGCCGACGGAGAAACGTACGGCAGGAGAGGAGGGGACGGCATGGAACTGATCTATCACATCATGGACACACTCCTGCCCTTTTCGTGGACAGAGTACACCTTTATGAAGAACGCCCTCCTCGCCGTCCTCCTCATGACGCCGCTCTTTGGGCTTCTCTCGACCATGGTCGTCTCAAGCCGCATGGCGTTCTTCTCGGACTCGCTCGGCCACGGTGCATTCACGGGCATTGCCGTCGGCGCGCTCGTCGGCATCGTTTCGCCGCTCACCGCGCTCATCATCTTCTCGATCGCCTTTGCACTTCTCATCACCTACATCAAACATCGGACAGCGGCATCGGCAGACACCGTCATCGGCGTATTCTCCTCGACCGCCATTGCCGTCGGCCTCATGGTCATGAGTCGAGGCGGCGGCTTCTCGAAATTTTCTCCGCTCCTGATCGGCGACATCCTGAGCATCACGCCGTCCGACCTCGCGGGGCTGCTCGCCGTCGATCTTCTCGTCGTACTGGTCTGGGCCGTCCTCTTCAACCATCTGCTCCTGCTCTCCGTCAACCCGTCACTCGCGCACAGCCGCGGCATCTCCGTCGTGCGCATCGAGGCGGCGTTTGCCGCCCTGCTCGCCGTCGTCGTTGCCGTCAGCATCCAGTGGGTCGGCATCCTCATCATCAATGCACTCCTCGTCCTGCCGGGGGCAGCCGCGCGCAACGCGGCGCGCAGCGTCAAGGAGTATCACCTCATCGCCATCCTCACCGCCCTTGTTGCGGGCATCGTCGGGCTCTTCTCCGCCTACTACCTCGGCATCGCGGCAGGCGCGGCCATCGTCGCCGCCGCCGCCCTCATCTTCTTCCTCTCGCTCGCACTCCGTACACGCGTGCAGCGGTGATCTGTTTTTTTTCATCAAATTATGCTAAAATGGGCAGGAATAAAACATACAAAGGAGGCCGTTCGGATGAAAATAACGATTGGCAGCGATCATGGGGCAGTAGAGCTGAAAGAGGAAGTCAAGATGGTGCTCCACGAATTTGAGGATGTCCGCGTCACGGACGTCGGCACCTTCGGCACGGAGTCGGTCGACTATCCCGACATCGCGGAGAAGGTCTGCGCTGACGTCGTCTCCGGCAAGGCGGATCGCGGCATCGTCCTCTGCGGCACGGGGATCGGCATCTCCATCGCGGCAAACAAGATCGACGGCATCCGCGCCGCACTCTGCGGCGACGTCTACTCGGCGATCATGTCACGGAAACACAACGATGCGAACGTCCTCGCCATGGGCGGACGCGTCACGGGCATCGGCCCCGCGGGCGAAATCGTACGCGCATGGGTCTGCACGGAGTTCGAGGGCGGCCGCCACGCCCGCCGCGTCGACAAGATCATGGCACTTGAGCAGCAGAAAGAGAACTAACAGCTAAGGGAGAGCACACATGAGCATTATGGACACGCTGAAACAGGCAGACCCGCAGATCGCAGAGGCAATTGATCACGAGCTCAACCGCCAGCGGACAAAGCTCGAACTCATCGCCTCGGAGAACATCGTCAGCCGTGCCGTCATGGAGGCACAGGGCAGCGTCCTCACCAACAAATACGCCGAGGGCTACCCCGGCAAGCGTTACTACGGTGGCTGTGAGTACGTCGATGTCGCAGAGCAGCTCGCCATCGACCGCGCAAAGGAACTCTTCGGCGCGGCGTGGGCGAACGTTCAGCCCCACTCGGGCGCACAGGCGAACATGGCGGTATTCTTCGCCCTCCTGCAGCCGGGCGACACCATCCTCGGCATGAACCTCACGGACGGCGGACACCTCACGCACGGCAGCCCCGTCAACATCTCCGGCACCTACTACAAAGTCATCCCCTACGGCGTCGACCGCGAGACCGAGCGCATCGACTACGACGCCCTCGAAAAACTCGCCGCCGAGCACCATCCGCGCATGATCATCGCGGGTGCATCGGCGTACGCGCGCATCATCGACTTTGAGCGCATCGCCGCCATTGCCAAAAGCGTCGATGCCATCTTCATGGTCGACATGGCACATATCGCGGGGCTCGTCGCAGCAGGGCAGCACCCCAGCCCCGTCCCCTACGCCGACATCGTCACCACGACCACGCACAAAACCCTGCGCGGCCCGCGCGGCGGCCTCATCCTCGGACGTGACGAAGAACTCGGGAAAAAGATCAACAAGGCCGTATTCCCCGGCATCCAGGGCGGCCCTCTGATGCACGTCATCGCCGCAAAGGCAGTCGCCCTCGGCGAGGCACTGAAGCCCTCGTTCAAGGAGTACGGCGCACAGGTCGTAAAGAACGCCGCCGCGCTCGCCGACGAACTCACGAAGCTCGGTTACCGCATCGTCTCGGGCGGCACGGATACGCACGTCATGCTCGTTGACCTCACGAACAAGGACATCACGGGCAAGGAAGCGCAGACCCTCCTCGACGAGGTCAACATCACAGCGAACCGCAACACCATCCCGTTCGAGCCGCGCAGCCCGTTCGTCACGAGCGGCATCCGTCTCGGCTCGCCCGCACTCACCACGCGCGGCTTCCGTGAGGAGGACATGCGTGAGGTCGCACGCATCATCGCGCACGTCCTCGATGCACCGACGGACGAGAGCCGCCGTGCAGAGGCACGCCGCCGCGTCGATGCACTCTGCAAAAAATATCCGATCTATGAACATCTCGGAGAGAACTGACCTCCCCGTGGAAAGGAAACATCCCATGGCTGACACATTCCGTCCGTCCGACATACCGACACTCCACCTCGTCGATCATCCGCTCATCCAGCACAAACTGACCATCATGCGGCGCAAGGAAACGGGAACAAAGGAATTC
>JABZYJ010000040.1 GCA_015265235.1 Selenomonas sp.
GCTCCGCATAGGCAGCGGTCTTCCCATATATGTCACGCACGGCTGCGTACATGGGCTCGGGTTTCAGCACCATGCCTGCCCCGCCGCCGCACGGTGTATCGTCCACATGATGATGCTTATCCGTCGCGTAGTCGCGAAAATCTGTATAGTGGATGTCGATGATGCCGCGCTGCACTGCACGGCCGATGATGCTGCTGCCGAATACGCCCGCAAACATCGCGGGAAAGAGCGTCACAAGGTCAATTCTCATAGCTGCTTCATCCTACTTTCTGCATATCTTCCCCATTATATCATGAAGCCACAGGCAAATTGTGCCGTCTCTGCAAAATATTTGATAAATATATTCAGAAAACCTCCGCTTTGATATATAATATAGGGGTAAGACAAAGGCAGTGATTCGGAGCAGTATCATGGAAATCAATCTTGCACATTTCAATGTCAGCATCGGGCGGCAAAAGCCCGAGAATATCCTCCACAGCGATGTCCCCTGCCCGTTCTGCGACACGTCAACACTGACGGGGATCATCGAGAGAGACGGCGACATCATCCTGCTCAAAAATAAATACAACGTCATCGAGGAAGCCGACCAATTTGTCCTCATCGAGGGGGCAGACTGCCACGCGATATCCCCGATTATTCCAAGGAACATATCCGTCGCCTCATTTCCTTCGGCATGCGGCATTGGCAGCGTATGCGCGCGAGCGGCGCATACGATATGGTCCTCTTTTTTAAGAACTACGGGCCATATTCGGGCGGTACCATCCGCCATCCGCACATGCAGCTCGTCGGGTTTCCTCATTTTCGCCCGGAGCTTTCCTTTTCCCGCGAGGAGTTTGAGGGACTGATGATCGATGAAACGGACGGCGTGACATTCACACTCTCCACGCATCCGCGCGTTGGCTTTCGCGAACTCAATATTATCCCGCGGGATGCGCGTGCGACCGATGTGATCGCCGACTACATACAGATTGCCGTGGATTTTATCCGACGACGCAACAACAGCTATAACATCTTCTTTTATCACGACGGTGCGGATGTCTTTATCAAGATTCTGCCGCGCTTTGCCACCTCCCCCGTCTTTATCGGCTACAACATCCGCCTGCTTCCATCAAATCTCGAGGAGATGCGGGATGAGATCCGAACAATATATTTTTGAAAGCGACCATACCAAATGCAGGACATGAACAATACGATTGAAGAAATGCCGCGCCGCAGGAAAACGCGGCGCAGAAATAGCGCTCGAAAGAAGCCATCGCGCAGAAAAAAAACGCCCCTTTCCATCGGGCGTTTTTTCATGATACTGATTCCTATACTGCTTCTCGTCTGTGCGGGGACGTTCTTCTTCGCTCCGCATACGTGGCAGGAGCTCGGTGCGCTGCTGCCCGAGGCGGAGCATCAAAAGCCTGCGAATCAGCTGCATGAGATCCGCGAGCCGGATGCGGCCGATCGGATTCTGCGCGTGCTCTTTGTACGACGCGCCATCGACGCGCGTCTTGACCGTGCGGACTACGTCTCCATCGACCGCATCGCCCCCGATCTGCAGCACGCCATCGTCGCGGTAGAGGATCGCCGTTTTTATGAGCACCATGGATTCGACATGACGGGCGTGGCACGCGCGACCCTCGTCAACATCCAACACGGGCGCATCGAGGAGGGTGCGAGCACGATCACGCAGCAACTGGTGAAGAACCTTTTCTTCGGCAGCGAGCAGACCTTTACACGCAAAGCCGAGGAGCTGCTGCTCGCCCTCGACATCGAGATCGCCTGCTCAAAGGAGGAAATCCTCGAAATGTATCTGAACATCGTCTACTACGGCGGGGGATTTTACGGCGTACAGGCGGCATCTGACGGGTACTTTGGAACGTCTCCCGCAGCACTCGATCTGCCCGAGGCGTCCATGCTCGCGGGCGTTCCGAATGCACCGTCCGAGGTCTCGCCGTTCGTGAACTTCATCGCGGCGAAGAAGCGACAGGCCATCGTGCTGGATACAATGCAGGCACAGGGAATGATTGATGCGCGGACGGCGGAGGATGCGAAGATGCAGGCTCTTATCCTGCGCCCGCGCCATTAGGAGGTTTAGGGAAGTACGGATAAATTCAGTATTTCCCTAGCGATCGATGAGCGCTGTTCCCTCCGCAAAGAGTCCCGTGCGCGTCACGTATGCCTCGGCAGGATCGACGGGCAGAGCAAAGTCCCGCGCCATCACGCTGAGCACCTCGATGGGCTTCACACTGCCCGCAGGGCTGACTACGAGATTCATCCAGAGAATGAGGCATCCATTTTCGTACTGAAAGGAAATGGGTGCCTTTATGTATTCCTTCGTCTCTATGCTGCGGCTCTTCTTCGGGGTCACGCGCTCCCACACGGCGTGCGCGGCACTGTTGTAGCGGCGTACGCTCTCACGTACGGGCGCGAGCTCTCCCTCGTAGGGGATCTTGAGGCGATAGCGCGCCTCATCTACGTCCGCCATCAGAGCACGGTGCTTCCCCTCCTGAAGACGCAGACGGATGATCTCCGCTCCGCGCGGGAGCTGATTACGCAGACGCTGCATGACCTCATGGGGCGGCAGTCCCTCTGTCATCTCAAAGTCCACATACTCCGCATCACTCGCTGCGCCCAACAAGAGTGCCGAGGCAAAGGCGACCTTCATGTGTGGGTTAAATCCCTCCGAATATGCCATGGGAAGCCCTGCGCGCTTGCACGCACGGACAAAGAGGTTTGCATAGTCGAGATGGGAGACGTAGCGCAGCTCCTCCCCCTTCGTGATGAGTCCACGATAGTGTACGGTCGTACGTTCCTGCGGCAGACTCCCCTGCGGTGCAGGATCAGCAGTCACACCCGTCCCCTCATGCCCTTTCTCCCGTTCTTCCTCGCCGGCATAGTCGATCACATCGACGCCGAGCGTCGGACAAATCCCGCAGCCCGTACAGTGCGTACGGCGGCAGTCCTCCGTAAGAGACGCGGTGAGTGCCTTCTGCCACTCCGTTTTCAGATAGCGTTCGAGTACGCCGGGCGAGGTGTGCGCCCACGGCAGCGGTTCACCGATCGTGCGCGTGCGGCGGCTGTAATACGACCAGTCGATGCCGCAGTCCGCAAATGCGGCGAAATAATGTGCATCGTCGAAGAGATCCGACCATCCGTCAAACTTTGCTCCGCGTTTCCATGCGGCGTATAGCGCTGGCGCAAGGCGCCGGTCACCGCGCGCAAAGATCCCCTCGATCACAGAAAGCCGTGCGTCGTGATAGTGGAACGTAATGGCACGATCCGTGATATGTTCCTTCAGGAGTTGCTGACGCCGCTGAAACTCCTCAATCGAGAGTTGCCCGAACCACTGAAATGGTGTGTACGGTTTCGGCACAAAGCAGGAGACAGAGACGGTGACCTTGCACCCACGCCGTCCGCGAATCTCCGTATAGAGATCAACGACCTTCTTCGCGAGGCGGGCGATCCCGATGATGTCCTCATCCGTCTCCGTCGGCAGCCCCATCATAAAGTAGAGCTTCACCTGCTTCCACCCGTGGCGAAATGCCGCCCCACACGCCGTGAGCAAATCCTCCTCCGTCACCCCTTTATTGATGACGTCGCGCAGACGCTGCGTCCCCGCCTCAGGCGCGAAGGTCAGCCCGGACTTGCGCACGCGCTGTACCTTCTGGGCGAGCTCCACGGAAAAACTGTCAATGCGCAGGGACGGAAGGGAGACGCTGACCTTCTCATCCCGATAGTCCTCGATGAGATCATCCACAAGACAGCCAAGCCCCGAATAGTCCGCTGAGGAGAGCGAGGTCAGGCTCATCTCATCGTAGCCGCTGGAGGAAATCATCTCATGCGCCATCTTCCGCAGGCGTTTCTCCGTGCGCTCACGCGCGGGGCGATAGGCAATGCCTGCCTGACAGAAGCGGCAGCCGCGCGAGCAGCCGCGAAACAGCTCAAGCATGGCACGATTGTGTACGATGTCCATGTAGGGGACGATGGGATGTTCTGCCGAGACAGCATCGTTCATGTCCTTCACCACGCGCTTGTAGATCACGGGGCGCGCATCGGGGTGAAGCGCATCCATGCGCACGAAATCCCCTCGTTCATCGTAGACGGGCACATAGAACGACGGCACATAGATCCCATCCACACCGAGCAGCTGGGTCAAGAACCCACGCCGTCCGCCCGGTCTGCCCGCTGCATTCCACCGGATAAAGGAGTCGCAGATCTCGGGCAGTACCTCCTCTCCCTCGCCGATGACGAAGAAGTCGAAGAAGCCCGCTATCGGCTCGACATTGTAAACGCATGGGCCGCCGCCGACGACGAACGGCATATCCTCACCGCGCTCCTCCGCATACAGCGGAATGCCCGCCAGATCGAGCATATTCAGCACATTCGAGTAGATCATCTCGTATTGGAGAGAGAAACCAACGAAGTCAAATGCACGAATAGCATGACGAGATTCCAGTGAAAAGAGCGGTATCTCTCTCGCGCGCATCTCCTCTTCCATATCGATCCACGGAGCATAGACGCGCTCTGCCGCGATATCCGCACGGCGATTTAGAATCTCGTAGAGAATGGCGAGTCCGAGGTTGCTCATGCCGACCTCGTAGACGTCGGGCAGAGCCAAGGCAAATTTGCATCGGACGCTGTCCCAGTCCTTGTGGACGGCGTTCCATTCGCCCCCCGTATAGCGCGCAGGCTTCAGCACCGACTGGAGCATGCTGTGATCGAGATGTACCATTTCCTATCCCCCACATTGTGTCGTTCACAAGAAAAGGGACTGCGCTGCACGAAGGCAGACAGCCCCGAAGTGTTTAGGGAAGCACTGATAAATTCAGCGATTCCTTAAAAGAGCAGCTTTTGTCGCCGCAGCTGGATGTTCAGCAGGATGGCAATCGCCATGATGTTGGTCGTCAGGGAGCTGACACCATAGCTCATGAGCGGTAACGGTATACCCGTGACGGGCATAATGCCCATCGTCATGCCCACGTTGACGAGGACGTGGAAGGCAATCATCGAGGTGATGCCGACCGCGAGCAGCCGTCCGAAGGTATCGCTCGCATTCTGCGCGATTCGTATCCCGCGCCAGAGGACGATGAGATAGAGGAGGAGCAGAACCGTGCAGCCAACGAAGCCGAGTTCCTCGCCCACAACGGAGAAGATAAAGTCCGTATGGTTCTCGGGCAGGAAGTTCAGCTGACTCTGTGTGCCGCCGAAAAGCCCCTTGCCGAAGAGCATGCCCGAGCCAATCGCAATCTTCGATTGGATGATGTGATAGCCCGCGCCGAGCGGATCGACGTTCGGATCCATGAACACCATGATGCGCATTTTCTGGTAGTCCTTGAGAAAATGCCAAAGCACAGGCATCGCTGCAAGTCCCGCAGCGAAGATGCCAAAGAGAAGGCGCAGTCGTATCCCCGCCGCAAAGACCATGCCAAAAAAGATCGCCAGAAAGACGAGCGACGTACCGAGATCCGGCTGCTTCAGAACGAGAAGGAACGGAACGCCGACATACGCCGCCACGGGGACGAGATCCACGATGGAGTCGATCTTGTCGCGTTTTTCGATCATGGCAGCAAGCGCGATGATCATGATGAGTTTGGAGAACTCCGACGGCTGTATGCTGATCGGGCCGAGCGCAATCCAACGCTGCGCACCGAGTGCCGTCTGTCCGACGAGCATGACAAGGACGAGCAGCACGAGATTGAACACGTAGAAGTGATTCCCATAGCGCTGCAAAATCTTATAGTCAAAGTTCATCAGAAACGCAGCGAGGGCAATATCGACGATGATCGAGATGCCCTGCCGCTGAACGAACCAATAGCGTTCCTCACTCGGCGTGTTGACATGGGTCGCACTGCCGATGATGACGAGACTCATGACGACAATCGCCGCAGCCGCGAGAATCAGCGTGACATCCGTACGGCGCAGAAGCCGTTTTGAGAGGATCATCTCCGATGCCTATGCGCGCCGCCATGCTGTACGCTGACAACGGGGATGTTGACAACGAGTGCCATGGCATCATTCTCGTTCTCAAGCGCGAACTCCATCTCGCGCGTGTCGATATACATATACTTTGAAATGACCTGCACGATCTCTGCCCTCATGCTGTCCATGATCTCGGGCGAGACATTTGCGCGGTCATTGATGATCACCAGCTGCAGACGACGGCGTGCCACATCGCCTGAGCTCTCTTTCTTTCCAAGAAGTTTTCTCAGTGCTTCAATCACGCCAACGCCTCCTTACTTCTTCCCAAAGAGTTTTCCCTTGATCGTTTCCCAAAGGCTCTCTTTCGCCAACTCGCGGAAGGGAACGTCCTCGCCGCAGAGCCGTGCAACGACATCGAGATACGCCTGCCCCGCCGGAGAGTCCTTCATCGTAACGCATGGCTCGCCGCGGTTCGTGCTCGTCACGACCATCTCATCATCGGGAATCTGCCCGATGCACGTGACCGAGAGGATCTCGTCGATGTCGTCCATATCGAGCATATCGCCCTTTTCGATCATCTTCGGACGGATGCGGTTGACGACGAGGCGGATGTCCTCCTTGTCCGCGCGTCCGAGCTCGCCGATGATTTTGTCCGCATCACGCACCGCCGAGATCTCCGGCATGGTGACAACGATCGCCGTATCGGCGGCGGCAATCGCCGTCTTGAATCCCTGCTCGATCCCTGCGGGGCAGTCGATGATGATGACATCGTAGGAACGGCGCAAATCCTCACAGAGCGCTGCGAGCTCCTCGGGATTCACGGCACTCTTGTCCTTGACCTGCGAGGTCGGCAGCAGATAGAGTGAATCGTATTTTTTGTGGCGGACCAGCGCCTTTTTGTACGGCACATGCCCCGATGTCACATCGACGAGATCGTACATGATACGATTCTCGAGCCCGAGCAGGAGATCCAGATTGCGCAGCCCCGTGTCGGTATCAATGAGCACGACACTCTTGCCGCGCATGGCAAATCCGACGCCGATGTTCGCTGTCGTCGTCGTTTTTCCGACGCCCCCCTTACCCGATGTCACCACATAGATTTCACTCATACCTTAGAACCTACCTCTCTATTGGTTCAATGACGATTTGACCGTCTTTTACATAGGCGCGCTCTGCCTTGCCGCTGTCTTCGGGCTCATCCGGGGAACGCGCCACATAGTTTGCGATGCGAATCTGGGTCGGCATCAGCCGATCCGCGATGATGAATGCCGTCGAGTCCCCTGCTGCTCCGGCATGGATCACGCCACGACATGTGCCGCGCACATCAATGCTCCCCCCCGCCGTGATCTGCGCCCCGGGGTTGACGTTGCCGAAAACGATGACTGAGCCCTCGGTCTCAATCGCCTGACCGCCGCGCAGCGTCTTATCGACAACGACCATCTGCTGCAGCTCTGGCTCGCCCTTCCCTTTGGCGGACGGCTGCGGGGCAGATGTCTGCGTTGATGCGGCCGGTGCGGGCTCTGCCGCAGGCTTTGCCAGCCGGCAGATCAGCCCGTGCGACCGAAAGAGCTCCTGCACATCGGCGAGTTCTCCCTGCGAGAAGCGATCACGCGGAACACGAACGAGCGTGCCGCGCAGGAAGAACCCAGCTCCCGAGTCCAGCTTCTTCCCCAGTTCCTCCATGATCTCCGAAAAGGGCATGGCGGCGGGAAAGGCAAGCGACAGGCCGCCGTTCTCCCCTTTGATCTTGATCTTTTCCTCACTCATTTCCATCCCTCACTTGCTCCCTGCGGGCTGCTCACGATCCAGACCAAAGGCGGCTTCCATAATCCTGCGCCCGATCGGCACAGCTGACATAGACCCAAAACCACCCTGCTCCACAATCACGGCAACCACAATATTCGGATTCGCAAATGGCCCATACGCCACGAACCAGCCGTGGTCGCGCCCCTGCGAGTTCTCCGCTGTCCCTGTTTTACCGGCAATATCAATCGGAAATCCGGCGAACACGCCGGCTGCCGTACCGAACTTCGTCACCTCGTGCAGTCCCTCCTGCACCTGACGAATAACCCCTTGATTGACATCCAGTTCGGAGAGCAGGACGGGCTGAAAGTCACGCACCGTATTGCCGTTGACATCGACAATACGCTGAACGAGATGCGGCTGATAGCGTCTGCCGTTTGCCGCAATCTCCCCCATGACCATCGCCGCCTGAAGCGGGGTTACAAGGTTAAACCCCTGTCCGATCGCCGCATCGAAGGTCTCAGAGAGATACCAGTCACCGTCCTCGTAGTTGTCTTTTTTATACTGACGGTTCGGCACCAGTCCCTCCGCCTCAAAGGGGAGATCAATGCCCGTGCGCTGTCCGAGACCGAACATCCGCGCATAGCGTTCGAGTGTATCGACACCGAGACGGTTGCCCATCTCGTAGAAGTAGACGTTGTCCGAGTGCGCCATTGCCTGCTGGAAGTTAATCCAGCCGAGCGCCTCGCCGCCCGCGTTCGTCTTGGGGATGATCCAGTGGCGGCCGGAGTCGAAGATCTTTTCCTGCGGCGTCACCTTGTGCTCTGCAAGCGCCGCCGTGCCTGTGACAATCTTAAAGGTCGAGCCCGGCGGATACTCTCCCGTAATCGCCTTGTTGTCCATGGGGTGAAACGGGTTGTTGTTCAGGACATTCCAGTTCTGCGTGGAGATGCCGCCCGCAAAGAGATTCGGGTTGAATGCGGGGCGGCTGACCATGGCAAGCACCTCGCCCGTCTGCGGGTTCATGACGACAGCAGCTGCCGCGTTCGCATGGACGATGGCAAGCTGCTCATCGACGGCGCGCTCCGCCGCCTCCTGGATGTGCTTGTCGATGGTGAGGACGAGATCATTGCCCGGCACAGGAGACTGACGTCCGAGGATCTGCACGGGCCGTCCCGATACATCGACCTCCACCTGATCGCCGCCCTTGACGCCGCGAATATCCTTATCGTAGACGCGCTCCAGTCCGAACTTGCCGATGATGTCGCCGGATTTATACCCCTCGTCCTTGCGCTTTTCAAGCTCCATCTCGTTGATTTCGCTCACGTAGCCAAAGACGTGTGCCGCATACTCGCCGTATATGTAGTCACGCACGGGAAGAACCTCGATGACGACACCGGGATAGTCGTCCTTCTGCTCCTCGATAATGGTAACGATATCGGGCAGAACGTCATTCTTGATGCGGATGGGATCAAAGCCAACGTGAGCATCAATCTTCTTCTGAATCTCGGCGACGGGAACATTGATGAGCTTTGAGACGCGCGCGATCACCTCGGGGGAAATCGGCTCGGTCAGCGGCAGGAGTGATACCGTAAAGCCAGGGCGATTCGTGACCAGCAGTTCTCCGTTCCGGTCGAAGAATGTTCCGCGCGCCGCCTCCGCCGGGATGATGCGGATGCGGTTGCCCTCCGCCAGACGTGCATAGAGTTCCCCATCGTAGATCTGGAGATACGCCGCGCGCCCGATGAGAACGGCGATGATGAGAACGATCACACCGCCGAGGACTTGCAGACGTCCGCTGAAATCTTCATGTTCGTTCAAAATTACACTCCGAGAAAACTGTCTGAGGGATCAATGATACACTCCCTTATTGTGGTTCATGTATGCGCCGGCTAATGTAAAAGGTTGCCCAGTGAATCGGATAGGCAAAGACCACCTGGAATAAGAGCAGGATAAAGAGCACGCGCTCCATGTGCAGAAAGAGATTGAAACGATAGCCGAGCAAATACACAATCAGTGCCGAACACAGATACTTTGCCAGTGTCGCTGCAACCGACGCCGTGAGCGGCAGGAAGAACTGTTCCTGCAGTACGCGATCCGAAAAGCGACCAAAGAAGAGTCCAATCAGCGTCAGCAGGAAAGCGTTCAGTCCGAAGAATGCTCCCGCACTGAGATCCTGCACGAGACCAAGCGAAAAGCCGATCAGCGCTCCCCATGCGCTGCCGCGCAGAAAGGAGAAGGAGACGGTTGCCAAAACGAGGAGATCGGGAACCACACCGTAGATGGAAATAAGCGGGAGAAAGGAAAACTGCAGAACAAAGAGAACGAGGAAAAATAGGACAAAAAGCCGATATTTCTTCACTGTGCCGCCGCCTTTGTCTGTGCTGCCGAGATCTGTGCCGCTGCCTCAGCCCCCGGGCTGAGGGGCGTCGGTTGGATCGGCGCCGGAGGTGCTTCGCGCGACGCAGTAATGATAGCAACGTCCTCAAGCCGCTGGAAATCCACCGCAGTCTCGATAACAGCGACCTTCAAAAGGCCACTGTCGTCGCTGTGCTGTGCAGCGACATGCCCAACGGCAATCCCCTTGGGATAGACGCCGCCAAAGCCCGATGTGACGACCGCATCGCCATCCTCCACATCCGCATTGCGCGGGATGTTGACCATCTGCGGCATATAGGGATTGTCCATCGTTCCCGTCAGGATGCCCGTCACGCGCGACTCAGGCCGCTGAACGATCGTACCGACCGAGGAGCGCGCATCGAGGATGAGCTGCACCTTGGAGGAGACCGGGCCGACCTCGGTCACGTGACCAACAAGCCCCTTTCCCGTGACCACAGGCATATTCTCCCGCACGCCGTCCTTCGAGCCACGGTCGACGACGATCGTACTCGTCCACAGCTCCGCATCTCTGCCAATGACGCGTGCAGCGAGAAGATCGAACTGATGAGCTCCCTGCTTGTATGCCAAAAGCTCACGCAGACGTTCATTCTCTGCGGCGTACTCCGCCGCTGTCGTGTTCTCCTGCCGCAGCTGCTCCACTTCATTTTTGAGCATCTTGTTCTGCTCATGTACCGTTGCAATCTCCCACACGTTCGCCGTAACGGTTTGGATCTGCTGTCCGATGAAGGACGCCGCCATCTCAAATGGGGCGAGCACCGTGCCCACCGTCCCCGTCGATGCCGTAACCTGAAAGCGCCCGCGTGCCGCAAAGAAAATGATGCAGAAGAGGGCGAGCAGAACAAAGAGCAGCGCCCAGATCTTACGTCCGGACTGCCGTGCCCGTTCGAGTCGGTCAATCATTGTTTCAATTTCTTCGAGGACATGACGACATTCTTGAGCAGCCCAATGTTCTCAAGCGTGCGTCCCGTCCCCTCACCAACGCAGGAGAGCGCATCCTCCGAGACAAGCACGGGCATCCCCGTCTCATGCGAGAGCAGCTTGTCGAGGTTCATGAGGAGTGCGCCGCCGCCCGTCATCATAATGCCGTGATCCATGACGTCCGCCGCGAGTTCCGGCGGCGTCTTCTCCAGTGTGTTCTTCACTGCATCGATGATCTTATAGATCGGCTCGTTGAGTGCCTCACGGATCTCCTTGGCATGGATCGTCAGCGTCTTCGGCAGGCCGCTCACGAGATCGCGTCCGCGAATATCCATCGTACGATCCGTATCGGGCGTCACAATCGCCGTGCCGACGGAGATCTTGATCTCCTCCGCTGTACGCTCACCGATCATCAGGTTATACATGCGCTTGATGTACTGAACGATGGAGGAGTCCATCTCATCGCCGCCGATGCGGATGGAGCGGCTCGTGACGATGCCGCCGAGCGAGATCACGGCGATCTCCGTCGTGCCGCCGCCGATATCGACGACCATGCTCCCCGTCGCTTCTTCGACGGGAAGTCCCGCACCGATTGCTGCTGCCATCGGCTCCTCGATGAGATATGCCTCGCGCGCGCCCGCCTGCTGTGCAGCATCAATGACGGCACGCTTTTCCACCTCGGTGACCCCCGAGGGCACACCGACCACCACACGCGGACGAACAAACGACTTGGAACGCATCGCCTTGCGGATGAAATACTTCAGCATCGCCTGCGTCACGTCGAAGTCCGCAATGACGCCATCCTTCATCGGGCGAATGGCCACAATGTTGCCCGGTGTGCGGCCGATCATCTGCTTTGCTTCCTCGCCCACTGCGAGAACGTCCCCTGTATCACTTTTTATCGCAACCACGGACGGCTCACGCAGCACAATTCCACGTCCTTTGACGTGAACGAGCGTGTTTGCCGTACCGAGATCAATCCCCATATCGTGTCCACCAAAAAGACCAAACATTGTTAATGGAGTCTCCTTCCGCAATATGTGTAGCATGATATACATCCGCGCATTGCCAGAATTTCTAAATTAAGAAGATATACTCCCTGCCATCTGTCAATGGACGTGCAGAATCAGTATAACATAAGAAGTGATTTTTTTCCATGTGACACGAGATTTTATCAAGATTTTATTTTATAGAAACAAAATCGCGTCCAATCTCTTGCTATCCATACGTATTCGAGCCTGCTGCGATATGCCTTGACGGGAACACCATTCTTCCTCTATAATGAGTATAGGATTATATGTAAGAAGGAGACTGAAGCAGATGGAGATTCAATCAAGGCTGCTGACCGTGGATTTTTATGATTGTAAAGGCGATCGGTGCAGCACGGAAGAAGCCCTGCGTGATCAAGTCTCTGATGCACTGCGCACGGTAGGGCTGTCGCCCATCGAGATCATCAGCAGCGGACAGGAGAGCGGCGTGCTCTCGCTGCTGGCGCTCGTGCCGGGCGGGCATGTCGCACTCCATGTGCACCCCGCCATGCGCCACGTTTCCCTCGACGTCTACCTCTGTCGGGAAAACGTGGCACTCGACCCCATCGCCCACGTCCTGCGCAAATTTTTCCAACCGGACAAGATCAAGAGCACGCATCTGCGGCGCGGTGATTTCCGTGCACCGACGGAGATCCGCCCCAAGACGACGACGCGCGTCGCCCCCATCCGCAAGATCAAGAGCACGGGCGCAAAGGTCATCCGCATCCTCGCACGCAGAAATCGTCACTGACCGATATACTTCAAAGGGACTGCTGCACGAAGTTTACGGCTTCGTACAACAGTCCCTTTTGTGTGGACACGGTTCATTTCAGAAGATCAGCAAACCCGCCTCTATTTCACGCGTTCTACCTGTTTCATCGTCTGGCTGTAGCCATCAACGAGATAGTCGCCAAGCAGTCCAACCTTGAACTTGCCGGGATCTCCTTCGGGGAGTAGATCGTTTGCCGTCAGCAGCATATCGAGTGCCTCGGCCGTACGCGCCGCCGTTGCGCTCATGTGCATAACGAGGATCGCGCCGCGCTTTACCGTACCGTCGTCCTCATGGGTGAGACGGTGCAGGATGCCGACCAGCGATTCCATCGAGACGGCGGAGTAGTCCTCCGTACTGCCGCTGCCGTTGACGATGTAGGTGAACCCGTTGTTCAAAATCGTCTCTGCGCCCATACGGCTGACGGCAAGCGTCGGCGGACGCAGCAGGCGCGTCAGCACCGGACGCCCCGACGGGAGCTTCATATCGCCGACGGTCATGAGGAGCTTCTCGTAGGAAGAACGCACATCCTCATCGTATTCCTGTGGACTCTGGACAGGAACCTGCCGCCCCTTTTCATCCTGAATTGTCATCGGTTTGTGTCGATTCGTATGGCTGCCGATCTCATTCCCCTCCGCAGCAATAGCGCGCAGGAGGTTCGGATTGTTGTGGATATTCCATGTGATGATGAAAAACGTCCCGTGGACGCGGTGCTTGTTCAGCACGGAAAGCAGATGATTGATGGAGTCGTCGCTCCCCCAGTCATCGAAGGTGAAAAAGACCGTGTTGTCCGCCACCGTCTTGACGACGCCCGTATGATCTGCCCGACGCATCTCCGCGCGCGAAAAGCCGAGCATACGATCCGTCTCCCCTACCTCGGGCGCACCGATGTAGCGTTTCAAGAACTCGTTGAAAAATGTTTTGCCTGTTAGTTTAGGGTCACGGACATAGGGCTGCATCTCCTGCGGCAGTGCCGCAATGTTCACCGGATAGGTGTAGAGGTGCGCACGGTCGCTCAGCGCATCCTGCACCGAGCATACCTGATAACGAGACGCTGCACGGTCGCTCTCTGCCTGTGCATCGGAAGCGCGCGACGGCGCGTACGCGATATTGTCCACCTTCTGCGCCTTGATGGCACGGAGCATATCAGCGGCAAGTCCCGGACGCGTATAGAAATCCATACGCAAATAGACGATTTGCCCGCGGTTCAGCGAGGTCGTCCACCGCCCGAAAATCTGCGGCATGATCTCTTCGGAGGACTGCGCATCCTTGTGCTTCGACTGAACGACATT
>JABZYJ010000041.1 GCA_015265235.1 Selenomonas sp.
GGATCTCGCATCCGTCCATGAGTGCATATTCCAGCTCGCGCTCACTCGCGGAGATGCCGTTGCGCCGTGCGTAGATCGTGACGTAGCGGCTGCCCTTGCGGATTGCCGTACGTGCAACATCCATCGCGGAGTTGCCCGAGCCGATGACAGCGACGCGATCGCCGAGGTGGTAGACATCGGGGTTCTGGAGATAGTTGACGGCAAAGTGGCAGTTGCCGAGCGTCTCGCCGTGAATGCCAAGACTCTTGGCGCGCCATGCACCCGTGCCCATGAAGATGGCCTCATAGCCGTCGCGGAAGAGATCATCGACGCTGATGGCTCCTCCGATGGTCGTGTTCGGACGGATGTGGATGCCGAGTGTCAGGAGCTTCTCGGCGTAGCGGTCAAGCGTCGAGGGCGGCAGACGAAAATCGGGAATGCCATAGCGCAGCATGCCGCCGATCTTTTGCATCCGCTCGAAGATGGTCACGCCGTAGCCCTCCTGTGCCAGCTTGACCGCGACGACGATGCCCGCAGGTCCCGCACCGATGACGGCGACATTGTGTCCGTTGTAGGATTTGCGCGCGAGGACGAGCTTGTCGAGATAAGTGTCTGAGATGTAGTGCTCGATGCTTGAGATCTGGATGGGTGCGCCACGTCGTCCCTGAATGCAGTGTCCTTCACACTGGGCATCATGGTCGCAGACCAAGGAGCAGAACACACTCATGGGATTGTTGTCGTAGAGCATCGCACCCGCCTCATTGATCTTCCCGTCGAGGAAGAGGCGGATCATCTCCGGGACATTTGTCTGCACGGGGCAGCCCTGCAGGCGGCACAGCGGCTTTTTGCACTGGAGGCAGCGCCGCGACTCGTTAATTACGTGAACAGCCATGTAGCTAATCCTTTCGTTTTGTCGTATCGCTTCTTAAAATAAAAATACACGAAAACATTATAGCACAACTCGTTCCCGCTGTCATAGATGCAGAAAAGAAAGCGTTCTGTCGTAATACGATATATTGTTGCTTTTAAAAATTATTTGCAAAGAATTAGAATACATGATACTATTTCTGCGTTGGAATCATGATGTGGGAGGAGATATCATGCAGTTCAGATCCATTCGGACAAAGTTTTTGGCATCGCTGCTGCCAGTGATGTTGGTCGGATTTCTCGCGTTCTTTGGCATCAGCTATAAAATGGCAAGCAACATGCTCATTGACAACGCGGATACGATTGGCAAAGGGGTCGGCAAGCAGGCGGCACTTGAGGTGCAGCGTCTCTTTGAGACGAATGTGGTGCATTTGGAGATCCTCGCGGAGGACAATGCCATTCTGCACGGCAGCGATGAGGAAAAACTTGCTGCCCTGCAGGCGGTGCAGTCTCAGACAGAGGTGTTCTCGAATGTGGCATACCTCGATCGAAACGGTGTCGGAATTGATACGGAGAGCGGCTCTGTCGACCGTTCGGATCGCGGCTATTTCAAGCAGGCAGTTCAGACGCAGAAGACGGCAATCTCGGGGCCGATCATTGCGACATCAGGGAAGGCGATTGCCGTCATCGGTGTTCCTGTAAAGGAGAACGGCTCGGTCGTCGGCGTGGTCGCGGGGACGGTCGTTCTGTCGCGCTTCGACGAGCTCCTTGCGAAGATGAGTCCCTACCGCACAGGACAGGTGCTTGTGATGGATGAGTCGGGCATCGTGATGATCCATCCTCACGAGGAGGCACAGGTTGGCAAGCTGGATTTCAGCAAGGAGAATTCGAGTGCCAAGCTCTCAAAGGATCTTGTGGATGGCTTTAAGTCCATGCTCGACAAGGATCAGCCGACGCTCGTCCACTATGAGCGTGAGTCCGGCGAGGAGATGACGGGCGTTCTTGTGCCGATTCATCTCGACGGACGGCGCTGGGTGGTCATGTCCGAGGCATCGAACAGTGAAATCCTTGCGAATGCCCATGACCTCCTGCTGGTGCTTGCAGGGCTGACCCTCATCATTGTGATCCTTGTTTCGGGCGTTATCTTCTATATCTCGAATAGCTTTGCAGACAACATCAAAAAGGCGGTACGCGTCTGTGAGACCATCAACAGTGGCGACCTGCGCGAGATGCCGCGCACCATTACGTCGCAGGATGAGATGGGGCAGCTCTCCGATGGCTTGGCACAGATGCGCCATACGCTCAACGTGCTGATCAAGAAGATCCAGTCCAACGCCGCAGAGCTGTCGAACTCGGCAGAGGGGCTCACGGAGGCCTCTCATCAGACGGCGGAGGCATCCAACCATGTCGCTGCGTCGATTGCCGAGATCGCCGAGGGGATCGAGCGGCAGTCCACCTCCTCCACCTCGGTGGCAGGAGCGGCGACGTCGATTTCCGGGCATGCAGCTGACATGGCGAAACAGGCGGACGCCGTTGCCGAAGTATCACAGCATACCGTCGAGCGCGTACGCGAGGGGCGCAGCTCCATCGATGAAGTCGTGAACTACATGGAGCAGATCAAGACGGGCTCGGAGACGGTCGATGCCGCGATTGCAGCACTCGGCAAGGGCTCGGAGGAGATCAGCAAGAGCGTTGAGGTCATCGGCAGCATTGCAGAGCAGACAAATCTGCTTGCGCTCAATGCCGCCATCGAGGCTGCGCGTGCAGGCGAGCATGGGCGCGGCTTTGCGGTCGTCGCCGAGGAGGTCAGAAAGCTTGCCGAGGAATCGGGTGAGTTCTCAAAGAAGATCTCTGAGATCATGACGTCCGTGCAGGCGGATATGGAACGCGCTGTTGAGGCGGGAAAGCGCGGCAATGAGTACGTTGGACACGGCCTCACCTCCGTGCGCACAGCAGATGAGGTGTTCCAGTCGATTGCTGCGTCGATTCAGCAACTCGGCGACGGGATCGAGGGGATTACGTCCGGCATCCGTCAGATGGAGACCGAGACGCAGACCGTACGCGCCCAGATCGACGAGATCCAAAAGATCAGTACGGCAAGTGCGGACAGCAGTCAGAGTGTCTCTGCGGCGACCGAGGAACAGTCCGCCTCCACGCAGGAGATTGCCGCCGCGTCGCGCCGTCTCTCGGGGCTTGCCGAGGAACTGGCGGAGGAGACCAAGAAGTTTAAGTTATAGAGCTCATCAAAACGGATGGCTGTGTAAGAAGGAGTCACTGCTCTTGCAGTGGCTCCTTTCCTGTTGTATGATAGAACCATAAAAGGAGGCGTTTTCATGGGAAAAGCGATGATTATCGGTGCGGGCGGCGTGGCGAGCGTTGCCGTGCATAAATGCTGTCAGAATCCCGAGGTGTTTGAGGAGATCCTCATCGCCTCGCGTACGAAGTCAAAATGTGATGCGCTGAAGGAAAAACTGGATGGCGGTAAAACGAAGATTCACACCGCTGCCGTAGATGCAGACGATGTGCCTGCCCTGACGGCACTCATCAAGGATTTCGCGCCGGACGTCGTGCTGAATCTGGCACTCCCGTATCAGGATCTGCACATCATGGATGCGTGTCTTGCTGCGGGCGTTCACTATGTGGATACGGCGAATTACGAGCCGGAGGATACGGCGAAGTTTGAGTACAGCTGGCAGTGGGCGTATGCTGACCGCTTCCGTGCGGCAGGGCTGACGGCTCTCCTCGGGTCGGGCTTTGACCCCGGGGTGACGGGCGTTTTCAGCGCCTATGCGATGAAGCATGAATTCGACGAGATCAACTATATCGACATCCTCGACTGCAACGGCGGCGACCATGGCTACCCCTTTGCGACGAATTTCAATCCGGAGATCAACATCCGCGAGGTATCGGCAAACGGCAGCTTTTGGGAGAACGGTGCGTGGGTCGAGACGAAGCCGATGGAGATCAAGCGCGTCTACGACTTCGCCGAAGTCGGCAAAAAGGATATGTACCTCCTCCATCACGAGGAGCTGGAGTCCCTCGCGAAGAACATCAAGGGGATCAGGCGCATCCGCTTCTTTATGACGTTTGGCGAGAGCTATCTGACGCACCTGCGCTGTCTCGAGAATGTCGGCATGACCTCGATCGAGCCGATTGACTTTGAGGGGAAGCAGATCATCCCGCTCCAGTTCCTGAAGGCCGTCCTGCCCGATCCTGCGAGCCTTGGCCCACGGACGAAGGGGAAGACGAACATCGGCTGCATCTTCCGTGGGAAGAAGAACGGTGCAGAGAAGAACTACTATCTTTACAATGTCTGCGACCATGAGAAATGCTACGCCGAGGTCGGCTCGCAGGCAGTCGCCTATACCACGGGCGTGCCTGCGATGATCGGCGCGATGATGGTCATGACAGGGAAGTGGCGGAAACCCGGCGTCTTTAACGTTGAGGAGTTCGATCCGGATCCGTTCATGGATGCGCTGAATCGGTGGGGGCTGCCGTGGCAGGAGAGCCATGACCCCGTGCTGGTGGACTGATGGCGGCGAATGCATGGCGTGCGGAGTGGAACGAGGTTCCCACGCCGTCCTATCTCGTCTATGAGGAGCTTTTGGAGAAGAACCTCAAAGTCCTTGCCGAGGTCGCAGAGGATACGGGAGCAACGATCCTCCTCGCACAAAAGTGCTTCTCCATGTATCACTACTATCCGCTGATTGGGCGCTATCTGGCGGGGACGACAGCGAGCGGCATCTATGAAGCGCGTCTCTCGCAGGAGGAGATGGGCAAAGAAAACCACGTCTTTAAGCCCGCCTATGAGGATGAGGAGATTGAACAGCTCGCGTCGATCTGCGATCATATCATCTTTAACTCGTTTTCCCAGTGGGAACGGTTCGGTACCGTGGCACGTCTGCACGGTGCGTCCTGTGGGATGCGCATCAACCCCGAGTGCTCGACGCAGGATCATGCCATCTATGATCCGTGTGCACCGGGGTCACGCCTTGGCGTAAAGATTGCGGATTTTCGTCCCGATCTTCTCGCGGGGCTTGACGGCCTGCACTTTCATACGCTCTGTGAACAGGGGGCGGATGCACTTGCAAAGACGCTTGATGCCGTGGAGGAAAAGTTCGGGGAGTACCTTTATGGGATGAAGTGGCTGAACTTTGGCGGCGGTCACCATATCACGCGCGTGGGTTACGATATTGCCCTGCTCAAGAAGCTGATCCGCCGCGTACAGGAAAAATATCATGTGGCGGTCTATCTCGAGCCGGGGGAGGCAGTCGCGCTGAACGCGGGCTTTCTTGTCTCCGAGGTACTCGACGTACAGGCGGGCGGGAACGTGATTCTAAGCACCTCCGCCGCCTGCCACATGCCCGATGTCATCGAGATGCCTTACCGCCCGCCCGTCGTCGGTGCGGGCGAAGCGGGGGAGAAGGCTCATACGTACACCTTGGCAGGGCCGACCTGCCTGGCGGGCGACACGATTGGAACCTACTCGTTTGATGTACCGCTGCGCATCGGCGACCGCGTCGTATTCGGCGATATGGCAATCTATACCATGGTCAAGAACAATACGTTCAACGGAATGCCGCTGCCGCATATTATCGCTGTTTCCACACAGGGAGAATGGGACGTTGTGCGCAGCTTCGGCTATGACGACTTTAAGATGAGACTGTGAAACAGATCAGAGGCACGAGAGCTTTCGGCTTTCGTGTCTTTTTATATAAGTTTTCTCTATATTATACTAGCTTGTGTTTATTCATGTGGCGCATTATAATGAGGGCGAAGGGAGTGGATACCATGAAGGAGAACGCGGAACTGAGCCGCCGCAACTTTCTCAAGGGGAGCGCACTTGCACTGGGGGGGCTTGTCGCCGCACCGACACTGCTGACGGGCTGTGCCGCGAATCCCAACGATCACCTCATCCCGCCCAAACCGTCGGCAGGATCACCGCCGCCGCCCGCATGGCTCGGGGCAGCACCGGAGATTCCAGCGGAGAAAATCAGTGATACGTACAGTGCGGACATTGTCATTGTCGGCGCAGGCCTTGCGGGCCTGACGGCGGCGCGTGCAGCATCGGAGCACGGTGCGTCTGTTCTTGTCATGGAGCGGGCGAGCACATGGCAGTGCCGCAGCGGACAGTTCGGCACGATCGGCAACCGCTATCAGCGGGAGCTGGGCATCAGCTTTGACAAGAACGCCGCCATCCTCGAAAACATGAAGCAAATGGGCTACCGTGCTGATCAGCGCATGTGGAACTACTGGGCGGAGCACAGCGGCGAGGACTTTGACTGGATGCTCGACCTCGCGCCTGCCGTCCACGTGATGAAGGAGACGGATACGGAGCTCGATCGCACGAAGATCAACCTGCAGATGATGCACTATCCGCTCCCGTCGGGGTACAATCGCAGTGAGGAGAACAGCCCAACCTATCCGACCGTCATGACGCTCCTGCCGAGTCAGGAGCCGCTGTTGACGCTGGTCTATGAGAAATGCCTTGCGCAGGGCTGCAAGTTCATCTATGCAACACGTGCCAAGAAGCTCGTTCGTGAAGAGGACGGCGGACGCGTGACGGCGGTGATCGGCGAGGACATCCACGGGAAGATCGTCCGGTGTACAGCACGCAAGGCCGTGATTCTGGCGACAGGGGACTATGGCAACAACAAGGAAATGATGGCGTATTTTGTTCCGTGGGCCGTCGACTATCTGAACGTCTTCCCGAATCGCGACGCATGGGATACGCCGACGAATACGGGCGACGGACATCGGATGGCGGCATGGGTTGGCGGCAAGATCGAGGACGGCCCCCACGCACCGATGATCCATACGCTCGGCGGGCCGCTCGGTGTCGATGCTTATCTCCTGCTCAACGACGATGGACAGCGGTTCGTCAATGAGGACATTGGCGGACAGCAGCTCTCCTGTGCCATTTATCGTCAGCGCGGCAACTATGCATGGCAGATCTTTGATGACAACTGGCCGGAGCAGCTGGGAGCGATGGGCGTTTCCCACGGGAGCGTCAACCACTGTGTTCCTGCCGCCGAGAACCCGAAACTCCCGCCCGACTGCCAGTGGTCGCTCGGACGGACGTCATATACCTCGCGCGAGGATCTGGACAAGACGCCGGGGCTCATCAAGGCGGGGAGCATCGAGGAACTTGCGGCAGCGCTTGCGCCGGATCGCCCTGTTGTCCAGCGTACGATATTGGCGGAGATCGCGCACTATAACGAGCTTGCCAATGCGCATCAGGATCGGGATTTCGGCAAGGCGTCGAAGCGCCTCTTTCCCCTTGAGACCCCGCCGTTTTATGCGGGCAAAATGCTCGGCGGCGCACTCCTCGTCAACATGGGCGGGCTGACGGTGAACCCTGAGGACGGCAACGTACTGGATGCAGAGTACCACGGCATCCCCGGGCTCTATGCCGTCGGCAACACACAGGGCGGCCGCTTTGTGGGTGACTATCCCGTTGTGACGGCGGGCGTCAGTCATGCCTTTGCACTCGTCTATGGGCGGCTGGTCGGCAATGTTACGGCACAGATCTGATGGAGGGGAGAACGATGAAGATATTCCAGAAATGCAAAGAACCGCGCACCCTTCTCGTGTTCATCATCGTACTTGCGGCGTGTGGCTTTGGCGGACTCGCCATCCTCTCACAGGTCAGTGCGAACCCTGCGTTCTGCGTGAGCTGTCACAATATGCAGCCCGAGTACGACAGCTATGCACAGGGGAATCTGCTCGCAAAGCAGCACGCAGATGCGGGCGTGACCTGCCACGACTGTCACGAGCCGACACTGCTTCAGCAGATGAATGAGGGCTGGCTCTTTGTGACGGGGAACTATGAGAACCCCATGCCGAAGTACGGCTATACGAATGAGCAGTGTCTCTCCTGCCACACCTTTGAGGGGATCAAACAGGCGACGGCACGCTATGGCAAGGAAAATCCGCATGATCCCGTGCATCTGGCGGGCAATGAGAATCCGCAGAACTGCGCGGACTGCCATTCGATGCACCATCTGCAGTCGGCAAAGAAGTGCAGTACTTGCCATCCCGTGAGCTGGAAGCTGGATTCCAGCTGGGAGAAGTAGGGGCGATGACAAAGTGTCTTGTCAATACCTAGGTAAACAAAAATAATTATTAAAAAGTATAAATTTCTATTGACATAAAAAATCTTCCGTGCTATGATGTGACCATCAAGAGAACAACGATGGTCGTGCGAATGACGGACGGCCGTTTCCATCAACAAAGGAGGATATTCATGTCACTCATCAACAAGGAAATCAGCGATTTTAAGGTAGATGCTTTCCAGAAGAAGGCAGGCGCACAGGGCGAGTTCACGCAGTATACGAAGGCGGATCTCAAGGGCAAGTGGAGTGTGTTCTTCTTCTATCCCGCAGACTTCACGTTCGTCTGCCCGACGGAGCTTGCCGATCTGCAGGACGAGTATGCAGAGTTCCAGAAGCTCGGCTGCGAGATTTTCGGTGTCTCCTGCGACTCCCACTTCGTCCACAAGGCATGGCATGAGAGCTCCGAGCTCGTCGGCAAGATCACCTATCCGATGCTCGCTGACCCGACGGCAAAGCTCGCACGCGATTTCGACGTCTACATCGAGGATGACGGGCGCGCTGAGCGCGGCACGTTTGTCGTGAACCCCGAGGGCAAGATCGTCTCCTATGAGGTGAGTGCGGGCAACGTCGGCCGCAACGCGAAGGAGCTCCTGCGCAAGGTGCAGGCACTGCAGTTCGTCGCAGAGCATGGCGATGAGGTCTGCCCCGCACGTTGGAAGCCGGGCGAAAAGACGCTGAAGCCCAGCTTTGATCTTGTCGGCAAACTCTAAGCGTATGGAGTGGGGCACTTCGCGAGAGCGCTCGTGAGGTGCTTTTTCCTATGAGGTGGAAAAGAGGCGGTTTTGTGGAAAATATGTATGATGCCGTGATTGTCGGCGGCGGTCCCGCAGGACTGTCTGCCGCGATCTATCTGGCGCGCGCGAAGTGCAAGGTGCTCGTCATCGAAAAGGAGAAGATCGGCGGGCAGATCACCATCACTGCCGATGTGGTCAACTATCCCGGGACAGGACGTGTGAGCGGCACCGAGCTCGCAGCGCAGATGGAACATCAGGCGCGTGGCTTCGGGGCGGAGTTCATCAGTGCCGAGGTCACGGGACTGAAGCTGGATCAGGACATCAAGGAAATAGAGACGACAGCCGGTACGGTTCAGGCGCTGAGTGTGATTCTCGCGACGGGAGCAAATCCGCGCCGGATCGGCTTTGCCGGTGAGGAAGAGTTCCGTGGACGTGGCGTCGCCTACTGTGCGACCTGCGATGCAGAGTTCTTCACGGGGATGGATATCTTCGTCATCGGCGGCGGACTTTCTGCCGTTGAGGAGAGTATCTTCCTTTCTCGCTACGGGCGTACGGTCACGATCCTTGTGCGCGGGGACAAATTCCGTGCACCGCAGACGATGGTGGATGCGCTTGCGGATTACGAGAACATCAGCGTGCGTTTCAATACCGTAGTCGAGCGTGTTGGCGGCGATACAATGATCTCCTATGCAGACTTTCGCAACAACGCGACGGGGGAGATCGAACATCACATGGCAGAAGAGGGCGAGACCTTTGGCGTCTTTGTCTTTGCCGGCTATGTACCGAATACGGAGCTGTTTCGTGGGCTGATCGATCTCAATGAGCAAAACTACATCATCACGAGTGAGGACAAGGAGACGAATATCAATGGAGTCTTTGCTGCCGGCGATGTCTGCATCAAGTCCCTGCGTCAGGTGGTGACGGCAGTCTCCGACGGTGCCGTCAGTGCCGTTTCGGCGGAACGACATGCGGCAGCGGTCCACGACCGCCTGAAGCTGCCCTCATTTCCGCGCTCCGGTGTGGATCCGAAGCGTTTTGAGCAGCGCAAGGCCTCCATCGAGAAGAAGTCGGCTGTCGGTGATGAGGAGGAAGGTTTCATCTCCGAGGAGCTGCGTGAGCAGCTGCTGCCCGTCTTTGATAAATTTTCCTCCACAGTTCGCTTGGTCGGTCGTTTTGATAACAGCGCACTTTCGGCCGAGCTGCGCGGCTTTATGGATGAGTTCGCGGAGCTGTCGCCCAAGGTGATCTGTAAGGAGACCGCGATAGAGTCTGGTGAGGAGCCGGGGATTTCCATTCTGTACGCGGACGGTACGCCGAGTGGGATCGTCTACCACGCCGTTCCGGGTGGACATGAGTTCAACTCATTTATTCTCGCCCTCTACAATGTCGCAGGGCCGGGACAGGAAATTCGCCCTGAGACATGCGAGAAGCTCGCACAGATTACAGCACCCGCCGATGTCAAGGTACTCATGTCTCTCTCCTGCACGATGTGTCCCGATGTGGTCACTGCCGTGCAGCGGATTGCGGCGGAGCGTGCGGATGTGCGTGCCGATATTTATGACATTCGCTATTTTCCTGACCTGAAGAAAAAATATAATGTCATGAGTGTTCCCTGCGTTATTGTAGGGGAGGAGCTTTTCTTCGGCAGGAAGAATATCGATGAGATTGCCGATATTTTGGTCAGTCGTGCCTAAGGAATCAGCGTTTCCCTAATATGCTGCGCCTCTGAGCAGGGTGCAGAATGGCACTTTTGATAGAGTAATATATGTGTATTGTGTATTTGTGGAAGGAGAAACATGATGGAACTGAAGGGATCACAGACAGAAAAGAACCTCTGGGCAGCGTTTGCGGGTGAGTCGCAGGCACATACGAAGTACCTCTACTATGCTTCGCAGGCGCAGAAGGATGGCTATCAGCAGATCTCGGACATCTTTAACGAGACGGCGCGCAACGAGAAGGCACATGCCAAGATCTGGTTCAAGCTCGTGCACGGTGTCGGCGACACGAAGGAAAACCTTGCCGATGCCGCTGCCGGCGAGCATGGCGAGTGGACGAGCATGTACCCCGAGTTTGCCCGTGTGGCACGCGAAGAGGGCTTCGATAAGATTGCCCGTCTCTTCGACGCAGTTGGCAAGATTGAGCAGGAGCATGACGAGCGCTATAAGATCCTCCTCTCGAATGTGGAGGAGGGCAAGGTGTTCCGCCGCGATGAGAAGATCATCTGGCAGTGCCTGAACTGCGGCTATGTCTGCGAGAGCCCGCAGGCACCGGCAAAGTGCCCGGTCTGCGAGCACCCGCAGTCGTTCTTCCAGCAGCTTGTTCGTAACTATTAAGGAAGCAGTGCTTTGGCAGCAGAATACTGAAAAGCCCCGCCGTTTGGCGGGGCTTTTTGCTGTCATTTTTAGGAAATAGCAATAAAACCATTCCTTAAATTAGACAGTATTTCGTTATTCATAGTACTTCAGCAGACTCTGTGTCCCCTCTGTACCGCCGCCGTTCGCCTCTAGGGAACGCGCCTCACGCAGTACCTGCTCGAGCACGGGGAGGTCGATGCCATACTCTCGGCTCGTCTCGGCACCGATATTCATATCCTTGACGAAATGCTTGATCATGAACCCGGGGGCGAAGTCTCCATCGAGTGCCTTGCGGATCATATTGCTCATCTGAAAACTCGCGGCCGCACCGCCCGAAATGGAGGAAAACACCTTCTCGGGATCAAGCCCAGCGGCACGCGCATAGGCAAATGCCTCACAGGCACCTGCGAGCGTCCCCGCAATAGCAATCTGATTCGCCGCCTTGGTCTTTTGTCCCGCGCCCGCAGCACCCTCATAGACGATATTTTTGCCCATCGAGGCAAAGAGGGGCTGCATGGCGCGGAATGCGTCCTCGTCGCCGCCGACCAAAATGTTTAGTGTGGCGTTTCGCGCTCCCGTATCTCCTCCCGTGACAGGGGCATCGAGGGCATGGATACCGCGTTTTTTTGCCTCCTCATAGATGCGGACGGCGAGCGAGGGGGAGGAGGTCGTCATATCGGCGACGTATGCACCGGGGGCTAGGTTGTCGAGGATACCGTCAGCACCGAGGTAGATATCCTCCACGTCCTTCGGGTAACCGACGATGGTGATGACAGCATCCTGTCCCGCCGCGCACTTGCCCGGGCTTTCACAGTAACGTGCGCCGCGCGCAAGGAGCGGCTCTGCCTTGCTTTTCGTGCGGTTGTAGACGCTGAGCTCATAGCCCGCATCGATGAGATGCCCTGCCATCGCCGCCCCCATGATGCCGAGACCGATGAATCCAATTTTTTTCATAGCATTTCCTCCATTCTCCTTTATACACCTTCAGTGTAGCAGGATGAAGCAAAAAATCAAGGGAATCACGGATAATTGCAGGATTTTTTCGATTGATTCCGAATCTTATACGTATATATACGAGTGAAATGTAGGAAGGACGGATGACGGATGCGACTGGAATTTTTAGGGGCAGCACATGTCGTTACGGGCTCGTGCTTTCTGATTCATACGGGCGATCATAAGTATCTGGTGGACTGCGGTATGTATCAGGGTACGCGTCGGCTGCGCGAGATGAACTATGAGCCATTCCCGTTCAACCCCGCTGAGATCGATGCGGTCTTTCTGACCCACGCGCACATCGATCACTGCGGGCGGATTCCGCGTCTCGTGCGTGAGGGCTTTGCGGGTAACGTTTACGCCACACGCGCCACCTGTGACCTCGTGCGCATCATGCTGCCGGACTCGGCGCATATCCAAGAGAGCGACGCGGAGATGCTGAACCGCAAGAATGCACGGCGCAGCGAGGAACCGATCACGCCGCTCTACACGCAGGCAGATGTCTTTGCGGCACTGGAACACTTTACGCCTGTCCCCTATCAGGAGACGGTGGATCTGGGGAATGTCACTGTGACATTCCGTGATGCGGGGCATATCCTCGGCTCGGCGATCCTCGAAATTGTGGTGCGTGAGGGGATGCAGGAGTCCAAACTGGTTTTTTCGGGCGATCTTGGACAGCCGCATCAGCCGATCCTGCGCGACCCGGAGCAGATCGCGGGGGCGGACTTCCTCATCGTCGAGTCCACCTATGGCGACCGCATTCATCGCGACTATGACAAGGAGACGGCACTCCTTGAGGTCGTTCGCGACACGATGGATCGGGGCGGCAACGTCATCATACCGTCCTTTGCCGTCGGACGGACCCAGACGCTCCTCTATTACTTCTACAATCTGTGGAAGGAGGGACGTCTCGACGACGACATCCCGATCATCATCGACAGCCCTCTTGCGATTCAGGCACCGCGCGTCTTTCTCAAAAACTACGAGGAGTTCGACGAGGAGACGATTGCGTTCTTCGGACATGAAGGCATGATTCCGGCGTTTCCGCAGGTGCGCATCGCCGAGACGGCGGCAGAGTCACGTGCGCTCAACTCGGCGGAGGGCTCGGCGATCATCCTCTCTGCCTCGGGGATGGCGGACGCGGGGCGCGTGCTCCATCACCTGAAACATAACCTCTGGCGGCCGGAGTCGACGGTGCTCTTCGTCGGCTATCAGGCAGAGGGAAGTCTCGGGCGGCGGCTGGTGGACGGCATCAAGCGCGTACGCGTCCTCGGTGAGGAGATCGCCGTCAAGGCAAAGATCGAGGTGCTCGACGGCTTCTCCGCCCATGCGGATGCGGTGCAGACCGTGGAGTGGATGCGTGCAGTCACCGCGCCGCGTCCCGCAAAGGTGTTTCTGGTACACGGCGAAGGGCAGGCACAGGAGGCACTGAAGGAGCGGATCCAGGAGGAACTCGGACTCGAAGTCTACGCGCCGTTCCTCGGCGATCTCGTGACAATTCAGGGGCGCAGTGCCGTTCTGATTCCGTCGAACAGTCCTACCGTCTCCATCGAGGCAGAGATGGAGGATGCGCTGCGCGACTTCGACGCCGAGTATCGTCTCCTGCGCAAGTCGCTCATCCGCGCTGTCATTCGCCAGCCGAAACTGATGGAGCCGCTCATCCGCGCCCTACTGAAGGCGCGCACCTACTTCAAGAAACTCATCGCTCCGTACAATATCTGACGGGACAGCGCGACAGAATGCCGTGAGCTGTGATGTCTGTGCTTGCATCTCTTTATGAAATACGTTAAAATAGGGAAGCCTTGAGAAGGGCTTTGCTATTAAATAAAAAATGAAGGAAAGAGGGACATGTCCCTCGTTTTCCTATGGAAAATGATGGGTGGTGTAATAGTGGAATTACCATTTCGCGTCGGTGTAGATGTCGGCTCGACGACAATCAAACTGGTCGTTATGGGG
>JABZYJ010000042.1 GCA_015265235.1 Selenomonas sp.
GTGCAGTGCGGCATATACCTCGTTATTGCCTGCCGCAAGTGCCACCTGCGCCTCGGCAAGATAACACGCACGCTCCTCCTCGGTCGCGCCCGATGCGGAGAGCAATTTCTGCTGCAGCCACGTTTCCTTTGTCCCGCCGCTCCGATAGGTCTCCTCGATGGCGTTCATGTTCTCCGTGAACTGATCGACACCGTCCATGATGGAGGAGCTGAGTTCCTGCGCTGCCTCCACTGTCATGCCGCCGACGCGCTGAATAAACTCCTCACCGAGCCAGACCATTGTGCTCTTTTCCTGTGGCTTTTCCATCCACGAGGAAATCATGTCCTTCGCGAGAGAGAAGAGCCCCTTGGACTCCTCCGTCCGAAATCCATCCAAATGAATGTCGCGTGCCATCCCTACACCTCCCGTGATGCGTTCGTGAACTTCTTTGATTTGTAGGTCTTGTCCATCTCCTCGATTGCATCCTTCATCGTCTCGGAGATGGGATGCGTGCGTCCGATTGCCGCCTGCAGATCCTCGGTGGTGACGTGAGCCTTGCCCGCGACAAACGCAGCCTCGATGCCGTCGCGCACAACACTCTCGATGTCTGCGCCGCAGTAGCCCTTCATCTTTCGTGCGAGCGCAGCAACGTCGATCTTGGCGAGATCGGCACTCCGCCTCTTGCCGATGTGGAGACTGATGATCTTTTCACGCTCGCTCTGATTTGGGAAGTCCACATAGAAGATCTCATCGAAACGACCCTTGCGCATGAGCTCGGGCGGCAAATGTGAGATGTTGTTCGCTGTGGCGACAACGAAGGCAAGGCTGTCCTTTTCCTGCATCCATGTGAGAAAGCTGCCAAAGAGGCGCGTCGTCACCTCGGAGCTGCCTCCCTGCGCTCCCGCCCCCGCAAATGCCTTTTCGAGTTCGTCGATCCAGAGGACGCAGGGCGAGCTTGCCTCCGTCAGTTGAAGAGCACGACGCATATTCGCCTCGGACTCGCCGACGTATTTACCCATGAGCCGCCCCATGTCCATGCGCAGGAGCGGCACCTTGAACATACTCGCCGCCGCCTTTGCCGTGAGAGACTTACCGCAGCCCGGCATCCCTGCAATGAGTACGCCCTTCGGGATGTCGACACCGAACTCCTTCGCGCGGCGCACGTCGCGGAAGATCTGTGCCTTTGTCCGCAGCCAGTCCTTCAGATTCTGAAGACCGCCGATGTCCTCGACGGTCTCCTTCACCGTCACCATCTCAAGGATGCCAGATTTCTTGATCATCTGCTGTTTCTGACGGAGCACCATCGGCAGGTCACTCGCATCAAGCTGTCCATCATCGCTCACAGCGAGGGAGAGGATGTTGTCGATCTCCGTCTCACTCAACCCGCGTAGATGCATCGAAAAAGTGTCAAGCAGCTCCTCTACGGGAGCAGGCATATCGTTGCTCTCAAGAAAATGAAGAATGTGCTCCCGTATCTTCTCTGGGCTTAGGTAGTCCAGACTCATAAGGGTAATATACGGCTCAAGTGCGCGTGGAATCGTGCCAAGCGGCGAGAGAAGAATAACGGTACAATCGTCCATCGTACCGCCTGCGATCCGCTCAGCAATACAGCGCAGACGTGAAACAATCGCGGGTGATTCGAGTTCGCCTGCGATATCTTCGAGCACGAGAATCTTACGTGCAACGTTTTTCTCCAGCAGTATGGTATCGAGGGCACCACTCAGAGGAGACGGATAGCGAAGCCCCGCGCTCGCGTCCTCATAGCCGCTGTGCAAACTCCATTTGATAATGCCGCGCCCCTTCTGCGCTGCAAGCTCAGCGAGGATGTCCTGCACTTTCCCATTCTCCAACGTGTCGACATAGAGAATGGGCAAATATGCGTCCATGTACTGTTCAAGTTCCTTGCGGAATACCGGCTGATCGTTCATAACATTCCCTCATTTCTCATCCATGCAGACTAGTACGTCCGATTCACCACCCATGAATGTGGCTGATTGCCCGGTTTGCGCGGGCACTTCCCCGGCTGAGGACGCCCTGCCTGCATACTCTTTTGCTCCTTCTTTCCGCAGTAGGTACACATAAACTCGGTCATCTTTGGTGCTGCCATGATTCTTCATCCTTTCCCTGATTCTTACCCATCGGTAAGTTATCCACAGATTACTCTCATAGTTATATAATAGCACTTGTCCCCCCCGTAAAGACATTGACAATACAAAAAGGCAGATTGTATCTGCCCTTTTCGTATTGTGAAATATCCAGTTACACGATCTGTCGCATTTCCTCTCCGTCCAGAAGTAATGCGATTAGCAAAAAAGACTGCCTAAGCAGTCTTTTTTGACAAGAAAACTTTTACCGCACGCCCACGACTGCGATCCAATACTCGCCTTCCTTGAGGTGAATCTGTACCTCGCGGAATCCCGCTATGCGGAAGAGGTGCTCGAACTCTGCGGGCGTCGGGTTCGTCAGCTGATACTCCGCGACCTTGGCACGCGTGCTCTCTGGCAGGTCGTCCCGCCCGTAGATCTCCGCGAGCAGGAGGAACGATCCGCCCTCACGCACAACGCGTGCAACCTCCCGCAGGCTCTCCTCAGGAGACGGCCAGAAGTAAAAGCTCTCCACCGTCACAACGGCATCAAAATGTCCGTCCGCAAACGGGAGTGCCTCGACCGAACCATGGAGAATCTCCATCCGTCCACGCTCGACCAATGCCGCATTGAAGGCGCGCGACGCCTCCACCGAGGTCTCGGCGTAGTCGATGCCGACGAGGTGCCCCTCCGTCACACGCTCTGCCACGCGCGCGAGCGTATTGCCGCCGCCGCAGCCGATGTCGAGTACCGTATCCGCAGGGCACAGTGCAAGATACCCAAGTCCCCAGTCCACAAGATGCGCATGGCTTTCGTTCATCCGTGCGAGCATCGCACGCCCCGCATCCCCCTCAGGACGACGTGGATTCCCCTCTGCCGTTACCTGATCGGTATGCTGCCAATCTGTCTCTGCCATTCGATTTTCCTCCATCGATCAATAAAGTCTCATTTCAAATACTGCGGATCGGACAAGAATCATCGCTCATTTTCGACTCTATCGCAACAAGCGCCCCTTCCACCGCTAACGCGGTCCCCTGCTGACCTGTCCAAGAAGCAAGCCCTGTGGGCGCAGCTGATTGGATAACAGGTCGTATGGGAAAGCGTCCCGCAAGTCAAATCCATAGGATGCAGACGCGCGGATGACGCTGATCGCCCCCCCGTACCGACGGGGGAGGCTTTTTGTCGCAGCTGTTGGGGCGCCTACTCTACGCCCATGGTCTGCTTCGACAGGTCAAAGCCAAACTGCACGGGGTCGGCAGGATCCCAGATGCGCGTCTTTTCGTTGTAGCGGACAGGGACGTAGAACGTCGCCATCCCCATCGGCTGGAGTTCCCGATAGGCGTCTGCCGTCGCATCGACGGCTGTCTTGCGCAGCTCCTCGGGTGTCCCGTTCAGCTTCATACGGGAACGCATGAGAGATGTCGCCTTCTCGCGTGCTGCCATCTTGTTGAACCGCGTCACCGTCACCTCGACCGTCGCCTGTCCTTCCCCCTGATTTGAGACAGAGGTCTCGACCGATGCGTTTTTCAGCGACTCCATATAGGCATCACCGATCTCCGCTGCCTCCTCGGGCGAGAGGTTCGCTCCCGCCGTCTGGAGGGCATTGGCGAACGCCGCTTTCATGTTGAACGCATCCGTCGGTGCACCGTAGGACGTGAGCTTCTTCTGCGCCTCCTCATCCTGCCGTACAAAGGCATCGCAGTAGATCTGGATGCTCTCGGCAGGATCTGCCTTCGCCATGCGCCCAAAAGTCGCAAAGTAGAGTGCCGCAAGAATCGCGGCGACAAAGATCCCCACGAAGATGACGGGGAATCGAATCTTAGATGAAATCACTTTTTCTCCTCTATTCCTCTCTGTACCAGTTCCTCATATCGCTTCATCAGCTCCGCCACACACGCCGACTCTGTGAGCTTCGTCGAGAAGCCGTATGCGCGCATCACGGCGCAGTCGTTCGCACATTCCTATATTTTATCGTATAAAGCCCCACTCTGTCTAAAGAAAATTTTTCACATTGACTTGAAACCAGAAGAAGGTTCATTGTAAAATGAAATCGGACACATAAAAAAGCAGAACATACAGAATCAATCTGGTAAAATATCTTTGCACAAACACCACCAGGAGGTTCTGTATGTCCCACACCCATTCTACCACAAAACGCCGCACATTCAAGCACTTAAACGCCTATCAGCGCGGGCAGATCGAAGCGATGCTACGTCTCGGTGTCCCCAAGGTGAAAATCGCCAAAGACCTTGGCATCGCCCGCTCCACCTTGTACGAGGAAATAAAGCGCGGCACGGTAACGCAGAAGCGTTCCGATTGGACGTACTATGAGCAGTATTTTGCACAGTCCGGTCAAATGCGCTATGAGCGCAATCGTGAGAACTCCGGAAAACCGTCCAAATTTAACGCAGCACAGGACTTCATCCGGTATGTAGAAAACGCCATTCGCAAAGACGAGCACTCTCCTGATGCGATCTGCGGGCGTGCCAAGCGTATGAATCTGTTCGAGGTGTCTGTCTGCACAAAGACCATCTACAACTACATTGCGATGGGGCTGCTCAAGGTCAAAAACATCGACCTGCGACAGAAGGTACGCCGTCGTAAGCGCAAAGAGAAAAAGAACCATGACGACGGCAGGACGCTCGGTGAGAGTATTGACTGCCGTGACCCTCTTGTTGACGAACGCTCCACCTTTGGAAATTGGGAACTTGACACCATTGTCGGGAAAAAGGGAACGGATCCTGTTCTGCTTGCCGCAGATGAACGTAAGAAGCGAAAGAGACACCTGATAAAGATTCGTGCAAAGACCGCAGAGGCGGTTGCCGAAGGGGTTGCCAAACTAAGAGAGCTCTATGGGGCACAATTTTCACAGGTATTTCGTACGATCACCTGCGACAATGGGAGCGAGTTCGCTCGTCTGCAAGAAGCTGTTCCAGAGGCGAAGGTGTACTATGCTCATCCTTACGCACCTTGGGAACGTGGAACGAACGAGAAGCAGAATGCGCTCGTTCGGTATTTCATCCCGAAGGGCATGGATATGACGAATTTGAGCGAGGAAGAAGTGCAGCGCGTAGAGGATTGGATCAATTCGCTGCCACGTAAAATTCTAGGTTATGAGACGCCACAAGAGCGCTTCGATGCCGCGCTAAAAAATCTTCGCCCATAATTTTTGATTCTGTTATGCTCTACTGTCCGATTTGATATTGCAATTTAGGGAAAAATACAAATACCATCTTCGATCTTTTATCGAGAAATGATGCAGGTTTTCAGCGTGCAGAGGAGAACGGTGACGATCCTAATCTGTGGTTCTCCCATGCATTTCGTGATGCGGGATATGCATTTGAAGTGATCGATTCACATACGGAATCCGTCCTGGTCCCCTATGCCGGTGGCAAGCCGACGATTCTTGCATTTAACGATAGATATTTTGACAGGAAGAAAATCGGTGAACAGATGAGAACGGCACAGCAATACATGGTCAATTTGTTCTCCTATGAGCTCAAGAAGCTTTCTTCACTTGGAGCACTTCGTCAAACGGAGAGCGGAGTGATGGCTCTGCGGGAGGAATACTATAATGACACGTTTGGTGTTCAGATGGAAGAACAGAGTAATGAATGTTGCATGATTTAAGGATGTGGATGTATGAGAAATGCAATCGAGTTTCAAGTCTATGGGAGGATGGCGCTCTTTACCGATCCGATCACGAAGATCGGTGGTGAACGCTCCTCGTACTCTGTGCCGACCTATCAGGCACTCAAAGGGATTACAGAAAGCATATACTGGAAACCCACGTTCTATTGGGTGGTCGATGAAGTGCGCGTTATGAACAGAATCGCCACACAGTCGCGCGGCGTCAAACCGTTGAAGTATAGCAGCGGTGGAAACGATCTTTCTATTTACACATACCTGAGTGATGTCTGCTATCAGGTGCGTGCACATTTTGAGTTCAACCTGCACCGTAAGGAGCTTGCAGGAGACAGAGATGAGAATAAACATCACAATATCGCAAAGAGAATGGTGGAGCGCGGCGGACGACGCGATATTTTCCTCGGCACGCGGGAGTGTCAGGGCTATGTGGAGCCTGTGAACTATGGCGAGGGTACAGGATACTATGACGATGCTGGCGAGATGCCGCTTGGCACAATGTTCCATGGATTTAACTATGTTGATGAAACAGGCGGCGATATGCTGCAAGTTCGTCTTTGGCAGCCTGTGATGGACGGAGGCGTGATTCGCTTCCTACGACCTGAGGAGTGTACGCTCGTGCGAGATATCCGAAGGGTTAAGAGCAAGCTATTTGACAAGAACAGCGTTACCTTTGCCGCTGAGGAAGATAAACTTCTGGGAGAGGAGGGGCGCTCATGAGTTGGATGGAACAGCTGGTACAGACGTATGATGAAAATGAACGCTTTGCCGGCAGGGATGGTATCGATGGGATGAAAGCTATGCTTCCTCCTGTTGGGCATATTATCCAAAATGCGCAGATCGAGTTGACGCTGAGTGCGGATGGAGAGCTGATTCGAGCAGAGGTAATCCCAAAGGAATGTCGAGCAACACTGATTCCGTGTACGCCGGACTCGGCGTCGCGTACGTCGAGTCCTTCACCACATCCCTTGCATGATAACCTCTCCTACATCGCAAGAGACTACTATGACTATGTGAAGAAGCCACCGCGCGGAGAGACAATGCCCTATCTCTTGTATAAAAAACTCATTGGTTCTTGGGCAGCAATGGGTGGAAATACAAAGGTGCAGGCTGTCTATCACTATATCAGTACCCATGATGTCATTCACGACTTAATTGAGAAAAAAATACTATATGCGGACAATGCAGGAAAAATACTCGAAAAATGGGAGAATAAGGAGATCGAGAGACCACCCATATATAGTGTTGTTGCAGGGGATATTCTAAAATCGATGGTACGGTTTCGCGTTATTGTGGATGGAGATGATTGTCCCGAACTATGGAAGGATACAAGACTTCAGAAAGAATATCAACGCTTCTTGCAGGAGTGGGGGGCAAGCGACGCAGAGAGACTCTGCTATGCAACAGGAAAATACCTCACACCAACGGACAAGCATGGAAAAGGGATTCGATTTCCGGGGGATGGAGCAAAGATTATCTCGTCTAACGACATGAGTGGATTTACTTTTCGTGGGCGATTTGTCGATGGGGATGAATGTCTCTCCATTGGTTACGAAACATCGCAGAAGGCTATGAATGCACTGATGTGGCTAACACGGAATCAAGGCTATGTGATCGATGGTCGTGTCTTCCTTTCTTGGGGACGTTGTGGGCAAATGCCGCCGCCTGTATTTGACGATACAGCACGTCTGACACGCAGGCGACGCTCTACAGAAGAGGCGCGCCCCTCGTCTCTCAAAGGTTGGGCTGAATCGCTGACAAAGGCACTTGAGGGGTATCGGCACGAGTTCAAGCAAGCAGAGATGAGTCAAGTCAATGTCATGATTCTCGATGCTGCGACGAAGGGGAGGCTTTCCATCTGTTATTACAGCGAGATGGCGGGGGAGGATTTCATCGAGCGGATCGAACGCTGGCACCGTCTTGGACGTTGGCGTCAACATGGCTATGACAGTGAAAAAGACGAGTCGTTTGTTTATTTCGGTGTACCGACTCCGAAGCGGCTTGTCGAAGCCTGTCACGGGGAGAATGTCGGCGACAGCCAGATGAAACTTGAACTGGAGCGTATATTCTATGCCATTCTTCAGGGAAATCCACTGCCTGTGGATATGGAATGCATGGTGATGGGACGTGCAGTAAAGAGGGCTGCCTGTGATAATTACTACGATTGGCGAAGACAAATTTTAGAGCCGGCGTGCTCCATCATCGTTCGTCGGCTCAATCAAACGAAGGAGGAATACATCGTGGCACTTGATGAAACGAAGGATGACCGATCATATCTGTTTGGCAGGTTGATTGCTGTAGCAGATCAGATGGAGCGGGCAACATTCTCAGCAGAGGAAAAGGGGAACCGTACAACGAATGCCATGCGCTATATGGAGATTTTCTCCTCCCGTCCTGCATCTACATGGAGGACGCTTCAAAAGAAACTGCTTCCATATCAGCAAAAGAGAGAAATGTATGGAGGAAAGGAGCGTAAATTAATTAGTCGGATTGGCAGTATGTTCAATGAGGAAGATTTTCTCTCGAATCGTCCGTTAGATGGGAAGTTTTTACTCGGCTACTACTGTCAGCAGTATGCAATGGAATTGGAACGGGAAGAAAACCGTAAGAAAAAAGAAGCAATGAAAGAGGAGGACGCATGATGGCTGCATTGACAAAGAAAATTGATTTTATTGGATTTATCATGGTGGAGCGCTCGAACCCGAATGGTGATCCGCTGAATGGAAATCAGCCGCGCACAGATTATAACGGCTATGGAGAGATTTCTGATGTATGTCTTAAGCGGAAAGTGCGCAATCGTTTGCAGGATGTAGGAGAAAAGATTCTTGTCCAGTCGAATGAACGAGTTGATGATGGCTGCGACAGCATTCGCTCACGCGTTGAGGCAAATCCCGCGATGGAAAAACCATTAAAAATGAAAGATAAGGAGCAGGGGCGTACACGAATCTTTGCAGAAGAGGCATGTAAAGCATGGATAGATGTTCGTTCGTTCGGCCAGGTGTTTGCGCTCAAAGAGGCGAAAAAGCAGGGCGTCGATTCCGTCTCAGTTGGTGTACGCGGTCCCGTATCGATTCATACGGCAGTCAGTCTAGACCCTGTGACTATCACGAGTGTACAAATCACGAAGAGCGTCAACAATGAGCCGGGCGACAAGAAAGGCTCTGATACGATGGGCATGAAGCATCGCGTAGACTTTGGTGTGTACAAATTCCAGGGCAGCATCAATGTTCAGCTAGCGGAAAAGACGGGCTTCAGCGACGAAGATGCTGCGAAAATCAAGGATGCTCTCTGTACAATTTTCGAGAATGATGCATCGTCCGCCCGCCCTGAGGGAAGCATGGAGATGAGCCGTTTCTATTGGATTGAGCATGCCAATAAAACCGGCTGCGCACCGAGTGCGAAGATCCATCGCAGCATTTCTGCACAGAAAAAGGATGGGGTAGAGACACCATCGCATTTGGATGACTACATCATCGACGACAGTGCGCTCTACGCTATTGACGGTATTCGCATTGAGAAATATGTTGAGGGAAGCTTGGTCGAGTAATATGAGTTATGCTGAGGAAGAGTATCTGATGCTCTCGGAGATTCAGCATTATGTCTTTTGTCCTCGTCAATGGGGGCTGATTCATCTTGAGCAGCATTGGCAGGAAAATGTTCTGACCGTCGAGGGGAATGCCCTGCATGAGAGAGCACACGATGAGAACATCAAGGAAAAACGCGGAAATAAAATTATCGTACGTGGAATGCGTGTAGCATCCCCGAGCATTGGAATTTCTGGCGTCTGCGATGTTGTCGAATTCCACGCGGATCCCGCGGGAGTATCTATTCCCTCCTATCAGGGCAGTTATCGCGTCGTCCCAATCGAGTATAAGCGAGGAAGGCCCAAGGAAGGGGAGGAGGATGTACTCCAACTGACACTGCAGGCACTCTGTCTTGAGGATATGCTCATGACAGACATTCCTTTCGGATATCTGTATTATGGGGAGATTCGACGTCGGGTTAAGGTTACATTTTCAGATGAGCTAAAGGATCAGATCCCGATTCTGGTGCAGGAAATGAGGCAACATATTCGGAGCGGCCATACCCCGCGTGTAAAGAGGCGAAAAGGCTGTACGAACTGCTCTCTGAACAATGTCTGTGTACCAAAGCTGAATCGTCTCGGATCTGCGAAGAATTATCTTGAGAGGAGGCTGGCAGAAGGATGAAGCCTCTTTTGAATACGCTTTTTGTCAATCAAGATGAAGCATATCTTGCGTTGGATGGCGGGAATGTCGTGGTCTTGCGTGATGATCGTGAACTGGCCCGCTTTCCACTGCATAATTTTGAGCAGATTACAACCTTTGGCTATACAGGAGCAAGCCCTGCGCTTATGCGCAAATGTGCGGAGGATAATATTGCCATGACCTTTATGAGTCCGGAGGGGAGATTTCAGGCTCGCGTGATCGGCAAAATGAATGGCAACGTACTTCTGCGCAGGGAACAGTATCGGAGAGCAGATGATGCATCTTCCAGCCTCGCCATTGCGAAGAGCTTTATCCTCGGTAAGATTTATAATGCCCGTTGGATAGTTGAGCGAACACGCAGAGACTATGTCATGCGAATTGATGCAGAGAAATTCCAGACGGTCAGTGAATTTCTTCAAATTTCTTGCCATGAGGCAATGTGTACATCTGACTTGGAGGAACTTCGCGGGATTGAGGGAAAGGCTGCCGTCAGCTATTTCTCTGTGTTCGATGATATGATTCTCAAACAGAAGGAGGACTTCTTTTTCACTGAACGTAACCGCAGACCACCGCTCGACAACATGAACTGTCTCCTCTCATTTCTCTATGCGCTCTTGATGAATGATATGGGGGCGGCGCTTGAAGGGGTAGGATTGGACTCCTATGTCGGTTTCCTCCACCGAGATCGTCCTGGCAGACAGTCACTCGCACTGGATCTCATGGAGGAACTGCGTCCAATGGCGGATCGCACAGCATTTTCCATGGTTAATACAAAAAAGATCAGCGGCAAGGACTTTCGGTTAGAAGAAGGGGGTGCTGTATATCTGACCGATGATGGGCGAAAAAAGATTTTAGAAGCATGGCATTCGCACAAAGAGGGGATGATCACACATCCTTTTCTCGAGGAAAAAATCAAATGGGGGCTTGTACCTCATGTGCAGGCAACCCTGCTTGCTCGTCACCTGCGCGGTGACCTTGATGCCTATCCGCCGTTTCTGTGGAAGTAGGGACTTACAATGTACGTCTTAATCACCTATGATATTCGTACTGTTGATGCTGATGGGCGTAGAAGGCTGCGGCAGGTCGCCCGCAAATGCAGAGCCTATGGACAGCGTGTGCAGAACTCTGTCTTCGAATGTAAGGTCGACCCGACCCAGTGTAAGCAGCTGGAACTGGCGTTGCTTGATATCATTGATCTGCAGGAAGACAGCCTTCGGTTTTACTACCTTGGTAAAGACAAAGGTCCGAAAGTGACGCATTATGGTGTGAAAGAATCCTACGATTTGGAAGCAGCTATTATCATCTGAGCATTTTGCATGAGTGCGAAGGTGAAGTGAACAGAAAATGATATGAAAACACCTAGGTGCTAGCAGCACACGATAGGAGCGTGTGCTGCTCAGACATCGAGAAAATCATATTTGTGGCGAGTAATACCCATAAATATGTGGCAAAAGAGGGAAGTCGTAACTTCTTTTGCCGTCGCGCCCCACACGGGGCGCGTGGATTGAAACGTGTCATCCGTCCATAAACTGTATTTGTCTGCAAGGTCGCGCCCCACACGGGGCGCGTGGATTGAAACAAGGATGTTTTTCATTGCAAATAGTCCAATACGTCGCGCCCCACACGGGGCGCGTGGATTGAAACGATAATCTGTTATATTTTGTTCCATCAACAGCTGTCGCGCCCCACACGGGGCGTGTTACGCATCTTAGCGCGACGGCTAGAACGCACGAAATATGGGCTTCGGCGCGCCTGTGATGAGCTGCACCTGATCGAGGATGCGTGACCAGAATATCTTTCGTGCCTTTTTGCCAAGACTTTGATATCGCTTTACGAAATCTCCTGCGGCGACTGTCTCAAGATAGGCGATGCTCACGTCGGGACGAGGACGCAGCGCGCCGATCTGCGCATCCAGATCGGCATGTCGTACGTCAAACTCGCTGCGGTCAATCAGCCCCTCTACATAGAGCTCTTTGAGACGTGTTTGCTTTGTCCTCAGCTCGGCAACGGTTACGCCGGATTTTGCTCCGTCACTCTTTCGGGTGACTTTTTTTATGTCTGCAAGATATTTCCGCAGTTCCGTGCCGAGCGACGCGAGCAGCGCGGCCTCGACATGATCCTCCCGCCAATATGTCTTGTGCGGGCATCCCCGTCCGTGGGTATGGTCTCTGCAGGTGTAGTAGGTGTATACATTGCGGTTGAGTGTACGGTTTCGGGGCGTCAGCAGACGACCGCACTCCGGGCAATGCAGGAGACCTCCGAACAGGTATATCATCCCGCTGCTGTGATGGCGGGTGCGGCCGGCAAATACTTTTTGCGCCTGCGCAAACACACCCTCGTCGATCAGCGCGGGGCAAAAATCCTTGATGCCATAATACTCACCGAGATAGATGTGATTTTGCAGCATACGTCCGACGGATCCCTCTGTCTTAGTGTATCCGTGCTTTTCGCGCATCATACGGAATGTGCCTAGGACGGTTTTGTGTACGATAAAATAGTCAAACGCCTCGCGCACGATCGGCACGGCGTCCTCATCGATAGCGATCCGTTTGTCCTCCGTGATGCGATAGCCGAGCGGCATGTGCCCGGTGATTACTCTGCCGATACGCTTAAGCCCCTCATGGATGTATTTGACGCGATCGCCCGTCTGATCGCTCTCGTGCTGAGCGAGGGACAGTTTGAGATTAAGCATCAATTTCCCATTGGTTGTCGTCGTATTAAAAATCGCCTCCTGTGAGCACTCCCACTCAACATGATGGGCGTCGAGGATCTCCTGCACCTTGTAATAGTCCGCGATGTTCCGGAACCAGCGATCCAAACACTTAAAAATGATGATGTCAACGTGATCCGCCTCTACATCCTCAAGGAGACGCTGCAGCCCTTTACGTCGGCTGAGTGCCTTGCGTGCGCTGATGCCCTCATCGGCATAGATGCCGATTACCCTGTACCCCTGCCGATCGGCGTACTGCTTGAGATCATACTCCTGCTCTGAGAGGGAGTAGCCGTGACGAGCTTGCTCATCGGTTGACACGCGGATGTAGAGCGCTGCGCGCTTTTGTGTTTCGACCATAAAAAATACACCTCCGAAGATTCGATGTGGAATAATCCCCGAAGGTGTGTTATACTTGCGTTTAGGAGTACGTATATATCCCTACGGGGCTACGTGCGAACCGCTCACTGTGCGCCAACACGGTGGGCGGTTTTTTTATTGAGAAAATAAAAACCCCTGCATGATTCATGCAGGGGCTATGTGGCTCAAGACCACGAAAATGAACTGGTTAGCGACTTGATGCCGCTTCGTGTCCATAGTATAACCCCTACAACGGTTAATTGTCAAACCCTATTTGAGAAAAACAAGAAATGCAGCTTATCCTCTATACGCCGCATGCTCTCATCCGACAGACAAATCCCTGAGAGCGGATCACGTGTTTTGGTCGGGTGAACAATGCGAATTTTGCTGATCGTGCATATCTGCCCGAGGTCTGCAACACTGGATTTGTTCATCTTCTCTTCCGCGAAATCAATTACGCTGTTTGCTATGTTTAACTGTTTCTTTACCCGCTTTATATCATCGGGAGTGGCGCTTTGTTGAAGTTTTTCTCGTTCTACGCGCCCGATTTCTTTCGCTTTGCTCAGTAGCAAACGAAAAATCTCGGACTGTATATCAACGTGATATACAGCGCTGTATGGTGTTTCTTTTTCGCGCTTACTTTTTAGAGGGATTACTGTTACTTGCGAGTTCGTTTTTGAATTTTTTACGTCTAAGACGATGGCGTAATGACAGCCGCCAAGTTCGCTGCCAATCCGATAGCCAAAGTTCACATATACAATTTGCCCTCGTTGATATTTTATATTGAATCGAGGATTGAATGTATCC
>JABZYJ010000043.1 GCA_015265235.1 Selenomonas sp.
GGATGGGGATGGGATAACTTCCTATAATATCTGCATTTAAGTCTGCTCGCGCGCCGCGTCCTAATCCTTTTATTTGTTCATATTGACTCTTTACCCAGTAAAAAACATATTTATAATCAGCTATTTTATCGTTAATCTCGAAATTACAACAGTGTTGATTGGTCGTAATAGGAATGTTATTAACTGCACTGCGGCCGGCAGTCGCACCAGAGATAGCAACAATAACACAATGCGCGGGAATCCATTTCGCCGACGAATTTTTCAGGCCTTCTTCTGTAATAAAGGAGGTTGCTTTTTCTATATAGTTGAACGCCACTTCCTGTGTACGTAACCATGGAATTGTACCACCATTATAATAAGCCGAGTTCGTTTTTCTAGGCGTTCCTCCTGAACATATATGCGCAGAAATCTCTCGCAATGTCTTCCACTCAACAGAAGAAGCATCCTGTGAAAAGTTCAAAAGACTGTCACGATAGAAAGAATACTGCTTTTTTCGCAACGTTAGCTCCGCTGTTAGCTCCGCTGTTAGCTCTGTAAAATTGTCTAACAATTTTACGATTTCATTTTGGATGGCAAGCGGCGGGATGGGGATGGAAATTTCCGTCAATTTTTTCGGGCTCATCTCAATGACTTTTGTTCCAATAACGTATTTCCTTTTTTGCCGAAAAAATTCTACTGTCTGAAATATATACGATAAATACTTCGGATTCTGTTTATGTTTTACAATCGCGGCATGTCCGCCAGTAACTATATCACCGCCAAGCCAAGCGACGCATTTGCATACATCCTCAACATTTTCGCTCGTAATCGCTACAACTAAATCACCTGTGGACACTGTTTTCAACGTTTTCGCCAGTTCAGGTGTGACATAGGTGATCGTTTTATCTGCAAACGCACCGTATTTTGTATAAATTTGCCCATAGTGAATACAGCCAACGCCACTATCTACAAAATCACTCTTCTGCAATCCATTCCCACGAATAATTTCTGCAATCTCCCCCAGTTTCTTATACTCTACCCCATCGGGACAGAGTTCCTCTAACATCTCACTCAGTCGGCTCATCCTGCTGTCCCCTCCTCTCCCTCGATCTCGGCGACGATGCGGTCGATCTCCGTGCGCAGGACTGCCTCACGCGCGACGATCTCACGGAGCTCGGCGTTGAGCTGTGTGATGTCGATGATCTCGCGCGTGTCCTCCGGCTCGACGTAGGTGCTGACGGAGAGGTTGTAGTCCTCGGCGGCGATGTCCGCGCCCGTGACGACGTGAACCGTATGCGCGACATCTACGCGATCTGTATAGAGCCGCAGGATGTTCTTGATGTTCTCCGGTGTGAGTTTATTGCTGTTCGTGACCTTGACACATTCCTTCGATGCGTCGATAAAGACGGTCTGCGTGTCCGCCTTGGACTTCTTGAGTACCATGATGCAGGTCGCGATCGTCGTCCCGAAAAAGAGATTTTCCGGCAGCTGGATCACGGCATCGACGTAGTTGCTGTCCACGAGGTACTGACGGATTTTCTTCTCTGCGCCGCTGCGGTACATGATGCCCGGGAAGCAGACAATCGCCGCCGTGCCGCTCGCCGCGAGCCACGCAAGGGAGTGCAGGATAAAGGCGAAGTCCGACTTGCTCGTCGGGGCAAGGACGCCCGCAGGCGCATAGCGTGGGTCATTGATGAGCAGAGGGTTGTCTTTCCCCGCCCATTTCTTTGAGTACGGCGGGTTGGAGACGATCGCCTCGAACGGCTCATCGTCCCAGTGGTGGGGGTTGATGAGTGTGTCCCCATGCGCAATGTCGAAGTCGTCGAAGTTGATGTCGTGCAGGAACATGTTGATGCGGCAGAGGTTGTACGCGGTGATGTTCTCGTCCTGCCCGTAGAATCCGTTGCGGACGTTCTCCCTGCCGATGACCTTGGCGAATTTCAGCAGGAGTGAGCCGCTGCCGCAGGCGGGGTCATAGACTTTGTTCACCTGCGTTTTCCCAATGACGGTGAGGCGCGTGAGGAGTTCGGAGACCTCCTGCGGGGTGTAGTACTCGCCGCCGCTCTTGCCCGCGTTCGAGGCGTACATCCGCATGAGGTATTCGTACGCGTCGCCGAATGCGTCGATGGTGTTGTCCTGATAGTGTCCGAGGCGCATCGCGCCGACGCCGCTGAGGAGTTTCGTCAGCTTGGCGTTGCGCTCCTTGACGGTCGCGCCGAGCTTGCTGCTGTTCACGTCGAATTCGTCAAAGAGTCCCGTGAGGTCGTCCTGACTGGGCGTGCCCGTCGCCGAGCTCTCGATGTGACGAAAGACCTGCTCGAGTGTCTCGTTGAGGCTCTCATTGGTCTCCGCCCGTACGAGGACGTTCTGAAAGAGCTCGCTCGGCGGGATGAAGAAGCCGAGGATCTGGACGATGTTGTCCTTCTCCGCCATCGCCTCATCATCGGGCAGAGCGGCATAGTCAAACTCCATGTCACCTGCCTCGCGCTCCCCCGCGTTGAGTTAGTCGGTCAGTTTCTCCGAGATATAGCGGTAGAAGAGCGTGCCGAGGACGTACTGTTTGAAGTCCCAGCCGTCCACACTGCCGCGCAGGTCGTTCGCGATCTGCCAGATGGCGCGGTGCAGCTCTGCCCGCTCTACTTCTTTCTTGTTGTCCATGGTCTTTCCTCCGTTCGTCGTATCCTTTATCATTCGCCATGGCGAAAGCGTTGTCCTGCTTTTATGCAGGAACATCCATGGCGACTTGTATTTTGTGTTTCACAGACATAGAGGTGTCGCTCATGGCGCCCCCCGTCACGCTAACGCGTGCCGCCTCCCCCGCTGTGGCAGGGGGGCTTAGCGCAGCGGGAGAAGCGCACAAAAACTGCCGCACGAGGATGTCTCGTACGGCAGTTTATTTTCGTTGATGGAGTTATTTGATCCGATACGCCGCGGCGTACATGACGGGAAGGACGAGGAGGGTCAGGACGGTGGCGACGATGAGGCCGCCCGCGATAGCGACTGCCATCGGTCCCCAGAAGATGTTGAACATGAGCGGCAGCATGCCGAGGATGGCCGCAGCTGCCGTGAGCATGATGGGGCGCAGGCGCAGGATGGCGGAGTCGATGATGGCGTCCCGTGGCCGCTCGCCCGCCGCCTCATGTTTTTGGATCTGGTCGATGAGGATGACGGAGTTGCGGATGATCATGCCGAAGAGGGCGAGTACGCCGAGGTAGGCGACGAAGCCCATCGCGGAGTCCGTGAGGAGCATGGCAATGACGACGCCGATGAGGCCGAGCGGCGCGGTGAGAAGGGTGAGTGCCATCTTGCCCATGCTGCCGACTTGGAACATGAGCAGGGTCATGATGATGAAGATCATGGCGGGGACGGGTTTTACGAGGTAGTTCATGGAGTCGTCGGCGTCCGCGAGTGCACCCGACGGGACGATGGTGGTACCGGCGGGGAGGTTCTCGCGCAGTTCCTCGGTCGCATCGTAGATGCGCAGGGCGACGTCGTTGCCCTCGCCCTGTGTGACGTCCGCCTCGACCATGATGGACGGGAGGAGGTTGTGCCGCTTGATGAGTCCATCCTCCGCCTCGTAGGAGAGGCGCGCGATCTGGTCGAGCGGGATGCTCCCGCTGCGCGTGGGGATGGGGAGCGCACCGAGCTGTCCGAGGTCTGTGCGGTCTGCCTCCGTGAGCCGCAGGACGATGCCGAGGGTGCGGTCGCCTGTGTAGAACTCCGCTGCCTTTGCGCCCGAGATCTCGGTGTAGAGCATCTGCTTGACGTCCCTAGCGCTGAGTCCGTAGCGTTTCAGCTTGTCCTTGTCGAGGTCGACGCGGATGCCCTTTGCCTTTTCGGTCCAGTCGAGATGGACGTTGTCGGTCGCAGGGTCGGCGGCCGCAATGGCGCTGACCTGCTCGGCGACGCGGCGTACCTCGTCGGTGGTCGGTGCCGAGACGCGCAGCATGACGGGGTAGTCCGCCGGCGGGCCGGTCTGGATGTACTGCGTTGCGACGCGCGCGCCTGTCAGCTCGTCGTCAGCGGCGTCACGGATGATGGCGGCGAGTGCCTCGCGCGCCTCTGTGCCCTTTGCCGTGATGACGAACTGGGCGCGGTTCTCCGCGTCCGCCTTCGGGTTGACGGTGAGGACGAAGCGCGGCGTAGACTGTCCGATGTAGGCGACGTAGTTCTCGATTTTGTCGCTGTTCTCGTCCAGTATGGCGGTGAGACGATCCGCCTCTGCCTGTGTGGACGCGAGCGAGGAGCCCTGCTGCAGGGTGAGGCTGACAAGCAGCTCAGGGCGCAGCGAGGGCGGGAAAAAGGTCTGTTTGATGTGCGGGAAGGCGGCAAGGCTCACGAAGAAGACGAGAGCCGTGCTGACGAGGACGACGGCACGATGCGCGAGGAAGAAGGTGAGCACGCGCCGAAAGAACCGATAGAACGGCGTTGCGTATGGGTCGTGCTCCGCGTTCCCCTCGATGCGAATGAGATGGTAGCCAAAGAGCGGCGCGACCATGACGGAGACGATCCAGCTGAGGAGGAGCGCGATGCCGATGACGGGGAAGAGGGCGGCGCAGAACTCGCTCGCCATGCCCTTGGAGAAGGCGACGGGGATGAAGCCCGCGCAGGTGATGAGGGTGCCTGTGAGCATGGGTTTTGCCGTCTGGGTAAAGGCGTGACAGGCGGCATCAAAGCGGGTCTTGCCACGCTCGAGCTGGACGCTCATCATCTCGACGGCGATGATGGCGTCGTCGACGAGCAGTCCGAGGGCGATGATGAGTGCGCCGAGGGAGACTTTGTGCAGGTCGATGCCGAGGGCGTACATGCAGACGAATGTGCCCGCGAGGACGAGCGGGATGCAGCACGCGACAACGAGCCCGGTGCGCAGTCCGAGCGAGAGGAAGCTGACGGCGAGGACGATGACGATGGCGATGGCCAGCGTCTCGACAAAGTCGTGGATGGAGTGCTGTACGACGGCGGGCTGGTTCGATACCTCGTGCAGCTCCATGCCGAGCGGGAGGTCCTGTCGGAGCTGTGCGGTGAGTTTCTTGAGGTCCTCGCCGAGCGCGAGGATGTTGCCGCCGTCCTCCATGGAGACGGCAATACCGACGGCGGGTGCGCCGTTATACTGCATTTTCGGGTCGGCGGGGTCAATCGGGCGACGTGAGATGTCTGCAATGTCGCCGAGGCGGAACACGCGCCCGTCTGCTGCGATGGGGAGGGCGCGGATGTCGTCGAGGCTGTCAAAGACGCCCGAGACGCGCAGGTTCACGGTGCCGTCCACGGTCTCAATCGAGCCGCCCGGGAGGACGGTGTCCTGTGTGCGCAGGGCCTCCGTGATCGCCGTGGGCGGGATGCCGAGGGAGGCGAGGCGGTCGCGTGCGATCTCGACGTAGATGCGCTCGCGCTGGACGCCGACCAGCTCGACTTTCTGTACGCTCGGGACGGAGAAGATGCGGCGGCGCACGTTCTCTGCGGCGGCACGCAGCTCCTCGTCCGTGTAGTCCTCGCCCGTGACGGCGTAGATGGAGCCGTATACGTCGTCAAAGCGGTCGTTGTAGAATGGCCCGATGACGCCGTCCGGCAGCTCACGCTTTGCATCCTCGCCGAAGTTGCGCACGTCGCGCCACGTCGGGCGGATGAGGTTCTCGTCGACGTCGTCGCGCAGGTCGACGTAGATGATGGTCTGCCCGGCGCGCGTCTCGCTCGTGATTTCCTTCAGCCCCGGGGTGTCTTGGAACCGTCGCTCGAGTTTGTCCGTGACCTGCTCCTGCATGTCCTCTGCTGTCGCGCCGGGCCATGCGGCGGTGATGACCATCTGGCGGATGATGAAGGAGGGATCCTCCATGCGTCCGAGGGACTCGTAGGCAAGGATGCCGCCAACGGCAAAGACGATGATGAAGTACCAGACGACGGAGCGGTGGCGCAAAGAGAGCTCGGTGAGGTTTCTCATTTCGTGCGCACCTTCTCTCCGTCATGGAGGCGGTGGACACCCGCCGTCACGACGACGGCGTTCTGCGGGAGCCCTGTGACGACGGCGTCCCGCTCGCGGAACGCGGTCACGGTGACGGGGCAGAGGTGTACGACGCCGTCCTCGACGATGTAGACCTGTGCCTCGTCGCCCGTCTGATAGATGGCGGAGAGCGGGAGCACCGCGCCGATCTGCGCCGGTGTGCCGAGGCGCACGCGTGCCGTCATGCCGAGCGGCAGGTCGGCGGGTGCATCCGTGAGGGCGATGCGCACGGTGTACGTGCCGCCCGCTGGATCGGCAATGGGCGCGATCTCGCGCACGGTGCCTGTGAGTGCCGCCTGGTTCGCCCAGAGGGAGACGGCGGCGGGCATACCGAGGGAGACCTCGGCGAGACGGCTCTCGGGGACGGCGATCTCGATCTCACGCTCGCCGTCCTGTGTGAGGGTCATGACGGTCTGCCCTGCGGCGACGACCTGTCCCTCCTCAGCGAGGATACCCGAGATCACGCCGTCTGCGCCCGCGATGAGGTTCGTATAGCCGAGCGCGTTGCTGCTCTGCGCGTTCTGCGCGAGTGCCTGACGGTACGCTGCCTCGGCGGCGTTCTCGTTCGTACGGTACTGGTCGAGCATGGCGGCGGAGACTGCCTGTGCGGCGTAGAGCTCCTCGTAGCGCGCGCGGTTGGCGCGGGCGAGGTCGAGCTGTGCGCGCGCCGAGGCGACGCCCGCGCTCGTCGCATTCACCTGCTGCTGCGCGTCGCGCGCGTTGATGACCATGAGCACGTCGCCCGCATGGACGTGTGCGCCCATGCTCACGTTGCGCGAGAGTACCTGCCCGCCGACCTGAAAGGCGAGCTTGGTCTCGTAACGTGCGCGCACGGTGCCGCTGTAGTCCGCCGTCGTCGCACCTGCTGCATCGACGGACATCGTGCGCACGACGGGGGGCGGCGGCTCCTTTGCTGTATCATTTCCGCAGCCCGCGAGCAGGCTGAGTGCCGCCGCGAGCACGAGCGCGGTATATTGCTTTTGCATAACGTTCTCCCTTTCGAATCCCATTCTACTCAAATTTTACCATTGTAGGGGCAGAGAGTAAAGAAGGAAATAGGCGCAGGGAAAGAAAAAGAACTGCCGCGCGGGCAGTGCGCCCGTGAAGCAGTCCTATGCGTGCACGTCAACGACGCAGGAGAGCAGCGGGGCGTCGTCCCCCTTTTGGGCCTCCGCAGCGGTGTTGTCGTCGCTTTCTTTCTTCTTTTTTGACTTTTTATCCTGTGACATCTGTTTGATCGTCAGCATGAAACTCCGTCCACGTGCCGTACGGATGAGTTCGGAGGCGTTCGCGCAGGACTTTGTATGCAGGACACCGCACGCGATCGCGTCGGCGTCGTCCAGCGCGGCGAACACACCTCCGTCGGGGCGCGGCTTCTGCACGGGGAATGGGATGCCGTCGTGCAGGAGGATCTGGTGAAAGAACAGGTTGATCGCCTCGTCCGTCGAGAGCCCCAGTGCATGGCAGATCTCATCGACCTCCGCCCGGACGGCGGCGTCGACGCGAACCTGCATCAGCTCTGTCTCTGCCATGAACTCCCCCCCTTTTTCAGGAAGCATGGATCACCACTAATAATATAAAATTGTAACATGATTTTAAGATATGTGCAAGGTTGAAAGCATCACGTCCCTGATAGATACTTTCATATTCATTGCCTTTTTTATCCAATTGCAGTATAATAGGACGCGTAAGGATTTCGATGGGGGCGCAGTCCGGAGGAACATGGAGCCGAATGACTCTGTGCGCGGGCCGTCCGCCCCACGGATACGACAAGGAGGAATCCACCATGAATCAGCAGCAGCTCACCCGCATGGAGCACGATAAGGGCTTTATCGCCGCACTCGATCAGAGCGGCGGCTCGACGCCGAAGGCGCTGAAGGCATACGGCATCGACGAGAGCGCCTACCACGGCGACGAGGAGATGTTTACGCGCGTTCACGAGATGCGCACGCGCATCATCAAGAGCCCCGCATTCGACAAGAGCAAGATCCTTGCCGCCATTCTCTTTGAGAACACGATGGACCGCAAGATCGACGGGCTCTACACGGCCGACTATCTCTGGGAGAAGAAGGGCATCATCCCCATCCTGAAGGTCGACAAGGGGCTCGCGCCCGAGGCGGACGGCGTTCAGCTCATGAAGCCCATCCCGGGGCTCGGCGCACTCCTCGACCGTGCAAATGAGCGTCACATCTTCGGGACGAAGATGCGCTCCGTCATCAAGGAGGCCAATCCCGACGGCATCCGCGCCATCATCGACCAGCAGTTTGCGTTCGGTGAGGACATCATCGCGAAGGGGCTCGTCCCCATCCTCGAGCCCGAGGTCGATATCCACTGCCCCGATAAGGCAATGGCAGAGGAGATCATGCTCGGTGTCATCAAGGAGAATCTCACCAAGCTCCCCGCTGGCGCAAAGCTCATGTTCAAGTTCACCATCCCGAGCGTCGACGATCTCTACGCCGAGATCATGAAGGATCCGCACGTCGTCCGCATCGTCGCGCTCAGCGGCGGCTACTCCCAGAGCGAGGCGAACGAGAAGCTCGCACGCAATCACGGCCTCATCGCCAGCTTCTCGCGTGCACTCGCGCAGGATCTGCGTGCGAGCCAGAGTGACGCGGAGTTCGACGCTGTACTGGAAAAGGCAGTCGACGGGATTTACGCTGCGTCGATTACCTGAGAAAACACGAATCGATCTGGCAGTCCCATCCTAGCATAGCTTTTTCTCGCACCGCAGCGACAGAGCCTCTACAAAACTAAGACACGTCACTCCCTTTTCCGTGGATTGCGCATCTCAAACACATGGAATGTGCACGATCTACGGCGAAACAAGCGGGACACACGGTATCCACGGATCATTCCGACCAATGGATACGGTGTGTCCTGTTTTTTTATCGTATTTTCCCGTAACGATATTTTCTTCAACAAGTTATTAGAATATATGTTATAATAGTTACGGTGTGTTTTCATTTGTCAATATTGGGCGTGCGGATGTCGTCGCACGTTCTCTAGGAGGGCTTTCCCCTTGTATCTTGAACAGATCCACAGCCCATCGGACATCAAGGGCTATACCCCCGCGCAGCGATGTGCGCTCGCAGCGGAGATGCGCGCTACACTCATCGCGCGTGCCAGCCGCATCGGCGGACACATTGGGCCGAACCTCGGCGTGATCGAGGCGACTATCGCCCTACACACTGTGTTTGACGCGCCGACGGATAAGATCATCTACGATGTGTCGCATCAGTGTTATCCGCACAAGATGCTGACGGGACGTGCCGACGCCTACCTCGATCCCGCGCACTACGGCGAGGTGTCAGGCTTTACGAATACGGAGGAGAGCCCGTACGACCACTTTAACATCGGGCACACCTCGACCTCGATCAGTCTCGCGACGGGGCTCGCGAAGGCACGTGATCTCGCGGGGCGCCGGGAGAACGTCATCGCCTTCATCGGCGACGGTGCGCTCTCGGGCGGCGAGGCACTGGAGGGGCTGAACGTCGCGGGCGAGATGCGGTCGAACCTCATCATCATCCTCAACGACAATGACTGGTCGATCTCCGAGAACCACGGCGGCATGTACGAGATGCTCCGCCGTCTGCGCGAGACGAACGGGACGGCGGCGGACAATCTTTTCCGCGCGATGGGGCTCGACTACCGCTACGTCGCGGACGGAAACGATACCGAGGCGTTGATCGCGGCGTTTGCTGTGGTAAAGGACAGCCAAAAGCCCGTCGTCATCCACATTCACACGCAGAAGGGCAAGGGGCTCTCCTTTGCCGAGGACGATCCCGAGGACTGGCATCGTCATGCACCGTTCCATACGGAGAGCGGCGCAGTCAAGCATCCGTCTTCCCCCGACCCGTGCCTTGCCGCAACGGTCGATTTCGTTCTGGCCGAGGCAAAGCGGAATCCGAACTTTGTCTATCTCTCGGCGGGCATCGTCGGCGGCATCGGGCTCACACCCGCCGAGCGTGCGGAACTCGGTGCGCAGTACGTCGATGTGGGCATCGCCGAGGAGCACGCCGTCGCGATGGCGTCGGGGCTCGCACGCGGCGGGGCGCGCCCCGTCTTTGGTACATACAGCACGTTCTATCAGCGCACGTACGATCAGATGGCGCAGGACGTCTGCATCAACCGCAGCCCTGCGGTCTTTCTCGTGACGGGGGCGTCGCTCTATCGCTCGACCGATGTGACGCATCTCGGGTTCTATGACATCTCGATTTTCTCCCATGTGCCGAACCTCGTCTTTCTCGCACCGACGAGCATCGAGGAGCACCTCGCCGTCCTGCGCTGGGCAATCGCGCAGACGGAGCATCCCGTCATGATCCGCACGCCGCTCGGCGGCTATGCAAAGAGCCCCTATCCCGTCCGCGCGGACTACAGCGCGCTCCACCGCTCCATCGTCGTCACGGAGGGCGCGGAGGTCGCACTCATCGGCGTGGGGAACTTTGCCGCGCTCGCTACGGCGGCGGCAGAGGAGCTCGCGCGCGACGGCATCCACGCCACCGTCGTGAACCCGCTCTACCTCTCGGGGCTGGACGAGGCACTCCTCACGCGCCTCAAGGAAAAGCATCGCCTCATCGTCACCGTCGAGGACGGTATCCTGGACGGCGGTTTTGGGGAAAAGATTGCGGCGTTCTACGGTGCGGACAGGGACGTCGAGGTGAAGAGCTACGGCCTGCCGAAGGCCTTCTTCAACCGCTACGACCCAGCCGCCCTCGCACGCGCGCATCACCTCACCGCCCCGCAGATCGCGGCGGACCTGCGCGTGATGATAAGATCTTGATTCTGCCGCTGTTTGTGGTATAATAAGGGCACGCAGAAATGACGTACATCCATCTGCACAGAAAAAGCCCCCGCAATTGCCGTTGCGGGGGCTCTCTTATTTGACACGAGGAAAGAGTTCAAGAAACCTCAGGCTGATTGCCGTTACTCTCCGTCCAGCCATTTGCAGATATAGTGGGTGACTATGCCTGCCATAACGGAAAGTAGAAACGATGTGAAAAGCTCCATCGGCACACCTCCTTTCGGTGCCGGTATTGGAGGCGGCAACACATTCAGTATAGCACGACAGCGAACATAGTGTCTATCCTCTCCCCGTGTAAAAAATTCGCTTGCATTTTCCTCCCGCACGGGTTATAATAGCCCCTGTCAGTCATGGGGACGTAGCTCAGCTGGGAGAGCACCAGGTTCGCAATCTGGGGGTCGAGAGTTCAATCCTCTTCGTCTCCACCATCTCGATGACAAAGAGGCATCCACGCGGATACCTCTTTTTTTGTATTATGAGGAGTAAAAATATGTTCCGTCCGATGCGCCGCAAACGCCAAGAGCTCACAAAGGAAATGACCGAGGAGCTCCTGCACCGCAATACAGCGGGCGTTCTCGCCCTCGCGGGTGATGAGGAGTTCCCATACGCCGTCCCCATCAGCTACGTCTACGACGGCACGCACATCTACTTTCACACGGCGGTGACAGGACACAAGGTCGATGCCCTGCGTCAGAATCCGAACGTCTCCTTCGCCGTCATTGACCGCGACGAGATCATCCCCGAAAAATACACCACGGCATACCGCAGTGTCGTCGCATTCGGCCGCATCCGCTTCATCGAGGACGACGCGGAAAAACGGGCGACTGCGCGCAAGCTCGCCCTCAAATATGCTCCGCACAATACGGAGGAGCAGCATACACGCGAAATCGACGACGCATGGAAAAGGTTCCACATGCTCGAAATGACCATCGTCCACATCACAGGCAATCAAGGCAAGGAACTCGTCGAAAAAGAATAACGAACAGCAAAAAGAGCAGCCGCATGACGACTGCTCTTTTTCTATGAAAAACTTTATCCCTCAACATTCAGCACGATGAGCTTTTCCTCCGTCAGCTCGCGGATGGCATAGGCGGGACCCTCGCGGCCGATGCCGCTGTCCTTGACGCCGCCGTAGGGCATGTTGTCCATGCGGAAGGTCGCGCCGTCACCGATGATGACGCCGCCGACCTCGAGGTTCTCGGCGCAGTAGTTCGCGACGGCGAGCGAGCGCGTAAAGACGCCCGCCTGCAGGCCATAGCGCGTGTCGTTCGCCATGCGTACGGCCTCCTCGATCGTGTCGTAGGGGATGATGCTGAACACGGGGGCAAATGTCTCCTCGGAGACGACCTTCATCGCGGGGGTGACGTCCGTGAGCACGGTCGGCGCATAGAACGCACCGCGCCGTGTGCCGCCCGTGAGGATGCGCGCACCTGCCGCCTCTGCCTCGCGCACCCACGCCTCGATGCGCTCCGCCTCGCGCTCTGCGATCATCGGGCCGATCTGCGTGTGTACGTCCATGAGGTCGCCGCTGCGGAAGTTCTCCGCCGCCGTGACCGCCGCGCGGCAAAACTCCTCATAGATGCTGCGTGCAACATAGACGCGCTGGCAGGAGATGCAGACCTGTCCCGCGTTCACGAACGCATGCCGCGCACAGTGCTCCGCGACCCACGCCACGTCGTCAACATCCTCGTGGACGATGTTCGCCGAGTTCGAGCCAAGCTCGAGCGAGATGCGGCGGAATCCGACGGCCTCGTGGAGTGCCTTGCCGACGGGGACGCTCCCCGTAAAGGAAAACATACGAATGCGTTCGTCCGCCGTGAGGAGATCGCCGATTTTGCCGCCCGCGCCGTAGACGAGGTTGAGACAGCCGGCGGGCAGCCCCGCCTCGACGAATACGTCGCAGAGGAGCGACGCCGTGAGCGGCGTGGCGGAGGCGGGCTTGTAGACGACCGTGTTGCCCGCCGCGAGTGCCGGCCCGATCTTGTGTGCGGCGAGATTGACGGGGAAGTTAAACGGCGTGATGGCACAGACCACGCCGAGCGGGCGGCGGATGGTGAACGCCATCCGATTGCCGCAGCCGGGCGCCCCCGCGAGCGGTACCGTCTGCCCACGCAGGCGCTTTGCCTCCTCGGCCGAGAGGATGAGCGTCTGATAGGAGCGGTCGATCTCACCGCGTGCGTCGCGGCTGGGCTTGCCCGCCTCAGCCGAGAGCGCCTCGGCGAACTCCTCGCGCCGCTCGCGCATGAGATTTGCTGCGCGCATGATGATCTCGTAGCGTTCGTACGGGCTGAGCTCCACCGTGTGGAAGGCGCGCTCCGCCGCATCCACTGCCGCGCGCACCTCCTTTTCCCCTGCCGTGCAGATCTCCGCAATCACCGCGCCGGTCGCCTTGTGATAGACGGGGAGCGTCCCCGCCCCCGTAACACGCGCGCCGTCAATAAGCATCTCGATCGTTTTCATCGCTGCATCCTCCTTGTCGTCTTATCTTTCTATCAATTATAAGCGTCCCCTGAAAAAGTCGCAAGTCCATTATCAGCGTATCTGCATGAATAGATCGATCATGACCGCGTACATTTGGGATCACACACAAAAACGGAGCAGCAATCGTCTGCTCCGTTTTGTGCTTCCCTATAACGAATCTATGTGCTATAATAAATCCAGCGACTGGTGAATGTCGGTTTACTCCCTTT
>JABZYJ010000044.1 GCA_015265235.1 Selenomonas sp.
CTGTGACGCATGCCGTGGGGCGCATAGCGGCAGAGACGATCGTGTTCTACCCGCCGGGCATCCCCGTCCTCGCACCCGGCGACGTGATCGATGCGGCGACTCTCCGCTATCTGCAGACGATGCGTGCGATCGGTGCGCGTGTCGTGGGGGCGGCGGACGCGTCTCTCGATACGGTGACGGTAATTGCGAAAGGATAAGTATGGCACGCGGAAAGCTCTTTATCATCGAAGCGGGCGACGGCTCGGGCAAGGAAACGCAGACGCGCCTTCTCACGCAGCGCCTCATACGCGAGGGACATCGCGTACGCGCCGTTACCTTTCCCGACTACGCGGCAGATGCGTCGATGCCCGTGCGGATGTATCTGCGCGGTGACTTCGGCACGCAGGCGGACGAGGTGAATCCGTACGCCGCCTCGACGTTCTTTGCCGTCGACCGCTACGCCTCCTATCGGATGAAGTGGGGAGAGGACTATGCGGCGGGGACGATCATCCTCGCTGACCGCTATACCACATCGAACATGGTGCATCAGGCCGTGAAGATCGGGGATGCAGCGGAGCGCGATGCCTTTCTCGACTGGCTCTATGACTTCGAGTTCAACAAACTCGGACTGCCCGTCCCCGACGCCGTATTCTTCCTCGACATGGAGCCGTGTGCGGCAGAGCGCCTGATCGCCGCGCGTGCACAGGCGAAGGGAGAGACACCCGACATCCACGAGCGCGACACAGACTACCTGCGCCGCACCCACGATGCCTACGTCCTCCTCGCCGCACGCTGCGGCTGGGTACGCATCCCATCGAGCGCGGACGGTGTACCGTTCCCTATCGAGGAGATTCATGAGCGGCTGTATACGGCAGTGGGGAAGTTTTTGACGCAATGATGCTCGTATTTTGGAGCTGCGGGATGAACAGCGTATAGGTGTTAATGAGGAAACATAATGGATCCAAGGTTTATACCCGAAGTACTGCAGGTTGTCCCAGGGGATAACTACACCGTCTATGCGTATTTCAACGATGGCACGGTGCGTCGTTATGATGCATCGGAGCTTGTCATGCGCTCGGGCATCCTCGCACAGCTTCGTGACCGTAAGGTGTTCGTGGGTCGTCTGACGGTGATGAACGGTACAGTTGCATGGGATATTGCCGGCAATCGCGATGAAACGAAATGTATCGATATTGATCCGTTTACGGTCTACGCATCACCCGTGGTGAAAGACCCGCTGGAAGAAGCTGTATGAAGCCTCTCCGTATTACGATAGGAAAGTCAGTATCCTGTAAACGAAAAAGCCTCCCCCTATTTACGGGGGAGAGGGCGAATACAGTGACGTGTCAGGATGAGGAGTGTAAGAGCCGATTGTGATCAAAGAAGTCATCATCGTCGAGGGCAAGATGGACGTTGCAGCGGTGCGGCGCGCGGTCGATGCGGACTGCATCATCACCGACGGATTTCGCCTGCGCAGTGCGGCGATCAAAAATATCCGTGCCGCCTATGAAAAGCGTGGCATCATCATCCTCACCGATCCCGATACAGTCGGTGAGCGCATCCGTGCGCGCCTGACCGAGATGTTCCCGCGTGCCCGCCATGCATTTATCCCCGTGGAGGACGCGACGAATGCATGGGCGGCGACATCGGCGTGGAGCAGGCGTCCCCCGCGGCTGTCCGCGCAGCACTCGACAAGGTACGCACGCCGATGGAAGAACCGGAGGAGACGTTTTCCATGAGTGATATGATGCACGCGGGACTGACGGGAACGGGGGACGCCGCCGCACGGCGCGCACGACTCGGACGCCGTCTTGGGCTCGGCTTTGCGAATGCAAAGACATTTCTGCGGCGACTCAACACCTATGGCATTACACGCGCGGAGTTTACTGCCGCATGGGAGGACATGGAATGAACGCAAGTATCCCCGTGATCGCCGATCCCAAGGTCACGCGCCACATCCTGAGCGCCTTTCACCTGCGCGCGAGTAAGCGGCTCGGGCAGAACTTCCTCGTGGATGCGGGCGTGGTGCGTGCCATCGTGGATGCGGCTGACCTCAGCCCCGCAGATACTGTCCTCGAGATTGGCCCCGGCATCGGCACGCTGACGCAGGGGCTCGCGGAGAGCGGTGCGCGCATCGTCGCCGTCGAGCTGGACAAAAAACTCCCTGCCGTTCTCGCCGAGACACTGAAGGGCTATGACAACGTGACCGTCGTGCCGGGCGACATCCTGAAGCTGGACATCCTCCGCATCCTGAACCTCGGTGCGGGAGAGCGGTTCAAAGTCGTTGCGAACCTTCCCTACTACATCACCACCCCGATCCTCATGGCACTCCTCGAACAGCATCTGCCCATCGAGCGCATGGTGACCATGGTGCAGAAGGAAGTCGCCGTCCGCATGACCGCGCGCCCCGGCTCGAAGGACTACGGCGCACTCTCCGTTGCCGTGCAGTATCATACGGATGCGCGCATCGTGATGGACGTGCCGCCGCGCGCCTTCATGCCCGCGCCTGAGGTCACGAGTGCCGTGATCGCCTGCCGTGTGCGCGAGACGCCGGCCGTTCATCCCTCCGATGAAAAACTGTTCTTCCGTCTCGTTCGTGCCGCCTTCGGCCAGCGGCGCAAGACCCTCCTCAATGCCCTCACGGGGGCGGGGCTGACGAAGGAACTGTGCCGTGCAGGACTTGCGGCGGCAGGGATTGCCGAATCGCTGCGCGGCGAGCAGCTCTCCCTCGCGGACTTTGCGCGGCTCTCTGATGCGGTGGGCGGGATCCTGCCGGAGGAGGAATGACCATGTTCTTTGACAGCCATATTCATACATCGTTTTCTGCCGACTCCGAGATGCGGGCAGAGGAGGCACTTGCCCGTGCAGAGGAGCAGGGAATCGGGCTTGTCTTCACCGAGCACCTCGACTATGACTACCCGTCGGCGGGAAAGGAGCAGTTCATCTTTGATCCCGAGGCGTATTGGACGGCGTACGAGCCCCTGCGTGCAGCGGGGAATCTTTCGCTCGGTGTCGAGATGGGAATGATGGCGAGCGCACGAAAAAAAAACGCCGCGTTCGTGCAGCGTGTTCCCTTTGACTTTGTCCTCGGCTCGATTCACTTTTTGGAGTGCAAGGATCTCTACTATCCTGAGACCTTTGCGGGGCGCGAAAAGGCGGAGATGTACCATGAGTACTTTATCGTCATGCGCGACGAGATCTACGCGCATCCCTTCATTGACGCCCTCGCGCATATCGACTACATTGCGCGGAATGCCACGTTCGCGCATCCCGAGATCAGCTATGGCGATTTCGCCGATGACATCGACGCCGTCCTGCGTGCGCTCATCGAGACGGATACCGTCATCGAGATCAACACGCGCCGCCTCTCCGCGCCGCGCGGCATCAAGGAACTCGCGCCTGTCTGCCGCCGCTACCGTGAGCTCGGCGGACACTATGTCACCATCGGCTCGGATGCCCACGTCCCACAGGGCATCGGGCGAAACTACGACCGCGCACGTGAGCTCGCCCATGCCTTTGACCTCACTGTCGTCACCTTCCGCGAGCGGAAAATGCAGATCTGTGAGGCGTGAAGCTATTTATTGATGCGCTCCTGCGCCGCTTTATATACCTGATCGTCTGCGCGTACACCAATGACGACAATTACCATTTGTTCCTCAACACGGCGTAATTGATAGACAATGCGCAGACCATGTTGCTTTAGCTTCACTTTGAGCAGCCCACTGAGTTTTGTCCTTGTATGGTTCCCTAGTGGCTTACCGTAGCCACCTTCTGCGACAGGCAATGGATTTTGTGAGACGCGTAGAATTGCCTTCGCAACAACTTTTTGCTGACTCCCGTCTAGGTGATTGAAGTCCTTCTCGGCTTCCTTGAGAAAGTGGACAATCCAACTCATTCGAGCTCAACCTCATCCATTCGCTCAAGTTCATCTCGCGTAATGCCTGCCCCATGGCATACATCGTCAAATGAAATCATATCCTTTGGCGTGAGTGACTGAAGACGCTTCTCTGCGATGGTGTATAAATCTGCATCACACTGTGCGTCGAGCAGCGACTCATATTGTGCAGGCGACAACAAAACACATTCCGGCTCGTTGTTCTTCATGACAACGGTCATACCCGTTTTTTTCACCTCCGAGAAGATTTGACCCGCCTTTCCACGATTAAATGCGGTAATTGGTACTGTTTTGTTGAGCGGCATTGCCAGTGACATATTGATTCCTCCCTTCACTTATATATTACTATATAGTCGATAAAACAACAACCGATTTGTCGATGTTTCATCCACGGGTTTATCCATTGCCCTCTTTTTCTTTTCCTGCTATAATATAGGACAATGGATGGAGGGGATTCGTCGTGTTGAGTAATTTTTTTGTCGCACTCGGTGGCGTCGTCCCTCTGTTTTGTCTGATGGCCGTCGGCCTTTTCGTCAAGCACTCGCGCCTCCTTACCGAGGAAGAGCTAAGGCACGTGAACAGCATGGTCTTCCGCGTGTTCTTCTTCTTCATGATGTTCTACAACATCTACATCTCTGACCCGCAGACGGCATTTCAGCCGCTGCTCATGATCTTCGGTGCGGGCGGCGTCCTCCTGACGGCACTCGTCTTTGGCGCGATTGTCTGCATGATCGAAAAGGACAATGCGCGGCGCGGTCCGATGATCCAGGCGGCCTTTCGCGGCAACTACGTCCTCATGGGCATCCCGCTTGTCAGCAACATCTTCGGTGACGAGGCGATTGCGATACCGACCATGATGATCGCCGTCATCGTTCCCCTCTACAACATCCTCGGCGTGTTTGTTCTGGAGACATTTCGCGGCGGGCATTTCGACCTGCCGCATATCCTGCGCGGCGTTGTCATGAACCCGATGATCCTCGGCGCGATTGTCGGGGCATTGTGTCGTATCGTAGCACTGCCGATTCCCGCGCCCGTGCTGAAACCCGTCGCGCAGATCGCGGCGGCGACCACCCCCGTTGCGCTGATCATCCTCGGGGCGTCATTCCACGGCGGCAGCTATCACACGCATCTGCCCCAGCTCATCTTCTCGGTCGCTTCGCGTCTTGTCCTCGTACCTGCCGTCGTACTCGCCTGTGCCGTTGCACTCGGCTTTCGCGGCGTCGAGCTCGTCACGCTCATTGCGATCTTTGCCACGCCCTGTGCCGTAGCGGGCTTTGCCATGGCACAGCAGATGCAGGCGGACGCCGAGCTCGCGGGCAACAGTGTCGTCTACAGCAGTGCGCTTGCCTGCTTTACCATCTTCGGTTGGGTATTTTTGTTCAAGATGTTGGAGCTGTTCTAAACAATTTGCTCCCCTTGTGTTATACTGTTGTCATGCGGCACACATGCTGCAATCACCTGCCATAAATCATATATTCATCGTTGCGATATGGGGGCTATTATGAACTATCATGAGATTGCATTTCCGGAAAACAGCTTATTCCTCGTCACAGGCGGTGCGGGCTTCATCGGATCGAATCTGACCGAGGCTCTGCTCTCGATGGGGTACAGAGTGCGCGTACTGGATAATCTGCTGACAGGATACGAGAAGAACATCGCAGGATTTCGTGATAACCCGAAGTTTGAATTCATCAAGGGGGATATCCGCGATGCCGCGACGTGCGACCGTGCGTGCGAGGGGGTCAGCTATGTCCTGCATCAGGCGGCAGAGGTGAGCGTCCCGGAGAGCATCGAGCAGCCGGTCAGCTATACGATGACAAACATCATCGGCACGGTGAACGTGATGGAGGCGGCGGCAAAGCATGGCGTAAAGAAGATGACCTATGCCTCAAGTGCGGCCGTCTACGGCGACGATGAGACGATGCCAAAGCGAGAGGAGATCGTCGGACGACGGCTCTCGACGTATGCAGTGACGAAATTCGTTGATGAGGAGTATGCGTATCAGTACACGCTGAATTATGGGCTCGACTGCTATGGGATGCGCTACTTCAACGTCTATGGACGGCGGCAGGATCCGAACGGCGCATACGCGGCGGTCATTCCAAAATTCATCGAGTGCCTCCTGCGCGATGAGCCGCCGACGATCAACGGCGATGGTGAACAGTCGCGCGACTTCGTCTATGTGGAGGATGTCGTGCAGGCGAACCTCCTCGCGTGTGCTGCACCGCATGAGGCGGCAGGGGAGGCGTACAACGTCGCGGCGGGAAAACGGTCGAGCCTCAATGAAATGTATGCCGTACTCAGCAAACTTTTCGGCAAAGACCTGAAACCTGTCTTTGGTCCCGAGCGCAAGGGTGACATCAGGCACAGCGGTGCGGACATCTCGAAGATAAAAAAGAACCTCGGCTATGCACCGGAGTATGATTTCTCACGGGGCATCACCGCGGCGATCCAGTGGTATAAAGAAAACTTGAAAGCATAATGAAGCGATAGGAGTGTTTCCCAAACAAATGAGAGAAGCACTCCTATTCTGTATGCCCAAAGAGAAATATACAACACAGCATTTACCATGATGATGAGAGGAGCAGTCAAGGAATGATGACAGAGACAGAAAACAAATGGATGTTTCGTGTTCTCCTGCTCATGGCACTTGCGTCGAATGTCTCTACCGGAGTAATGGTGGGGGCGATCGCCCTTGGCGGACTGATTGTCCTCGCCGGTGTCCTGCGGCGCAGAGCACTTCCTATGGCAGACACAGGCTTGGCGAAAGCAGTACTGCTCTATCTTATCGTGTGGATTGTCTGCGCTGTCGGCGCCAGAGAGCAGATGATGTCCATGCATTCTGTGATCGGTACATCATATCGCTTTCTGCCGCTCTTTTTCGTCCTCCTTTATGTCCGTACGAAAGAACAAGTACGACTTCTCGTTCTTGTGTTTGCTGTTTCTGTATGTATCAATAACATTGTCTCTCTGTGGCAGATTGCGGTGCACGGGGAAGTTTGGTGGCGTCCGAAGGGACTTGTTCACAGTGCTACTTTTCTGGGCTCTCACATGCTGATGGCGATACCGGCTTTTTTCTTCTTTTCAAGAAAAAACTACTTTTGTCCGATCGAGCGGCGTTTCCTCATGGGAATGGCTGTCTTTTCACTCATTATCCTGGTTTTGACCCAAACGCGCGGGGCGTGGATCGCCTTCGTTCTCGTCATGATCGCCTATATCCTCCTTGAGCGGCGGTTTCGCCGTCAGCTTCTTCTCGGGGGAGCCATTGGCGTTCTTTGCATAGCTGGCGTCATGCTCCTATCCTCGAACTACAGTCAGCGTCTTGCGACGATCACAAACCCACAGATACAGAGTAATTTGGAGCGTACCTATATGTGGCGTGCGGCTGTCTCCATGTGGGAGGAGCATCCTGTGACAGGTGTCGGCATGGATGAGTACGGATGGTATTACAACACTATCTATATCCCGCCGGAGGCAAAGGAGCGGCCGGTAGTTGAGGGACGCCCTGAGACCGGGCATGGGCATCCGCACAACAATATCCTCAAACATCTCTCCGAAGGGGGGATCCTAGGGCTTGCTGCCTACTTCGTCCTGCATGGCTATATCCTCCTGCGCTTGTGGCGGCAGTACCGAAAGGAGCGCAATACAGCCGCGTTCTCCTGTGCACTCATGGGCATCCTCGTTTTTCTGGGCGTGCATCTTGAGGGGATGACCGATACGAACATCAATCAGCTGTCCATCTTGACCGAGTATTGTATGCTGATAGGACTTTCCCTTCTCGCGGGGCAACTGGAGGCCGATGCGTGATGGGATCAATCCTTTTCGCGTTGGTGTCTTTTCATCCTCGTGTCGACAGGGCTGCAATGCCTGCGTTGGTTGACATGCCGATGTGAACTACCTATAATGAAGTGAGAATAAGCGGAGGGATGTGGTACACCATGGGAAACAGAGCGTTTCCCATGTCGCAGAAGCTGGTGCTTCTTCTTGGCGATATGGGGATTGTCGTGTCGGTGTACCTCTTTGTGACCACAGTGATTTTGGTTCGCGGCAGCCTGATCAGTAATTTTGACCTATATCAAGGCATGCTTCCCGTACAGGTTATCCTAACGGGACTTTTGTTTAATATCAATGGCCTTTACACCATTGAGCGCAAACGGTTTGCCGAAATACTCCTCTCCGTAGCAGTCAGCATGATTCAGATGCTCGTCCTTATGATGGCGCTCACCTTTTTCATTCGTGAGTTTGCTTTGTCACGCGGCGTACTCCTGTGGTGTGCCGGAATGGATTTTGTCCTCCTTGCCATTTGGCGGCATCTGCTTTGGCGGTATGTCAGAGCACATCAGAATACACGCGGCGTCATGCTGATCGGCGGTGAGGAAGAATGTCAGCATGTCTATCATCGCATGAAGCAGCAGCCGCAGCTCGCGATGGAGCTTCGTTCTGTTTGTACAGACCTGAAGAACAGCGACTGGGAGACTGCGGCAGAGCAGGTGGATGTCCTCATCATTTGCCCCGACATACGACTTAAGGACAAAGCAAAGATTGTTCACTACTGCAATCTGCACGAAAAGCAGGCACTCCTGATCCCCAATGCATACGAGGTGTTCTGCAGCGGCATGACACTTGACAAGATTGATGATGTTCCCGTGTTTCGTCCGCAGCGTCTCCGCCTGACGTTGGAACAGCGCAGCCTAAAACGAATCTTGGACATCGTAGTGGCATTGTTGGGCTTTCTTGCCGCGTTTCCGTTCATGCTCTTGACGGCGATTGCTATCAAGATTTTTGATCCAGGACCTGTTTTCTACAGTCAGGAGCGGTCAGGCCGCTATGAAAAGCCATTTAAGGTGTATAAATTCCGCACGATGCGCGTTGATGCGGAAAAACTGAGCGGCCCCATGCTCGCCCAGGAAAATGACCCGCGAATTACCCGCCTCGGTGCATTTCTCCGTGCCGTTCGTCTCGATGAACTTCCACAGATTTGGAATGTTCTCGTGGGGGATATGAGCATTGTCGGCCCGCGCCCCGAACGTCCCTTCTTTGTCGAGCAGTTCAAGCAGGAGATCCCTGAATATATCTATCGGATGAATGTCAAGCCCGGCATCACGGGGCTTGCACAGGTCTATGGGAAGTACAATACCACCGCGTATGATAAACTCATCTACGACCTCGTCTACATCCAAAACGCCGGTATTCGCACGGATCTCACCATCATCATCCAGACGGTACGTGTACTCTTTCAAAAGAGTGCAACAGAGGGCGTGCATGACGTGCAAACAAAGGACAGCTTGAAGGACTTTGACATACAGAAGAATATATATGGGGATTTTTAGATAGGTTCGTTTGAGGGATCGTTTTGATTCGCGGCAGGGTTTCCTTGATTTGGATGAAAAGGACATTCGGATATAGATGTAACGTTGTTCATTGTTATTATATTGTACTATTCAAAGAAAATTATAGTGCAAAGTTCAGCATAAACTCTTTCGATGTGTGGTGAAAAATGAAGATACTTCTTTGCAGTGCATATATGCCGCCGTCTTTGGTGGCAGAGTTTCGTTATGCCTCGGAAGCGGCAAATAACTTTGTTGGAAGGCTCGCTAGGGAACTTCAAAGCGAAAATGATGTTCGTATGTTGTCCTTTTATGGATTTCCAGATGAAGGAGGATGGTCACCGAAGAACCGCATGGAAGTATCCAAACAAAATATTCACTTTGTTATTCGGAGACGTGGGATTATTGGGGTGTTGGATTTCTTTCGCTACCAATGGAAGGCTTTTCGTCTTATGCGAGAAGTGGATTATGTGCTCCTATACAATTATTATTGGATCAATTATGCGATTTTGTTGTTTGCACGCCTGTGGGGGATACAAACGGCTTTGATCGTTGCAGACCATTCAGATACCCGCTCTTGTGTGTCATTGTTTCGTCGCTTTTTAGCGAAGTGGGCTGAACGGGATTATCGAAATTTTGACCGATTGATTCTTCTTTCTTACGATCTATATAAAAGATTTCCCCACCCTCAAAAACTTTTTTTTCCAGGTGCAATACATATGCAGGATTACGCAACGTTCAGATATCGAAATAATAAGATATGTCGTTATCTATACTCCGGGCTGCTGAATGAGGTAACGGGCATAGACTTATATTTAAGTGCCATCCGAAAAACATCCTTGCAAGATGCAGAATTTTGGTTTACAGGACGTGGACCTTTGGAATCCATGGTACGTGAAGCGGCTCAGAATCATGAGCGTATTGTGTATAAAGGATTTGTTTCGCGAGAGGACTACTATCGTATTCTTGACGAGGTAGATATTGTTGTTAATCCTCGCAATATGAATCTCCCTGAAAATCAGAATAATTTCCCGTCGAAGATCATGGAGTATTTGGCATCAGGGAATATCGTTGTTTCGACGCGGTTTCCTGGCTGGGAGGCGTTCGCACCTCATATTCTGTTTTGTGAGACGAGCACAGAGGGGCTTTGTCAAGGCCTTTTGCAGGCGTTTCGTCATCGAAAGAATGGGGAGCAAATTTTTGATCAGAATCGAGATTTCGTTCAACAATATGATTGGGGCAGCCAGACGCAGCGACTGATTTCGTTCTTGAGGAGTTGAGCTTTTTGCGAACGATCCTTTTTCATAATATTGTCTCCCCTTACAAGACACTTCTTTTTAATGCACTTGCGACAATGTTGAAAGGGGATTTCGAGGTTTGTTACTTTGCGCAAACTTCGGTCATACGCGACTGGAAGGTCGAGGAGGATAAGATCCGGTATTTGTACACCATCTTGAATCGGCACAAGAAGTGGGAGGAAGTTTCTTTATGTAAACTATGTTTGCAAGTCTTCCGATATTCCATATCCTCTCGTGCAGATTGCTTTATTATCGGTGAATATAGTACGCTTCCTTATTGGGTGGCGTGGATGTATGGTGTATTGACAGGAAAGAAGCTCGTGGCTATTGTTGAGTCACAGGAATCGGATCGTGTGCGAGTCGCGTGGAAGGAGCGCGTCAAACAAACATTTTTGTCCAAGTGCTATCGTGTCTTGGTCGCAGGGGAAAAGCATAAGGCATATGTGAAAAAACTAGGTGTCCACGATAGGAATATCATTGTTATGGGCGGAGTCGGCGGCGTTGACCACGAGATCTATGATTTTTACAGCAAAAAATACAACACCCAGGAAAAACGACTGGCTTTATTCGAAGAATTGGGCATTCCCCCACGCAAGTATTTCATTTATGTTGGACGGTTTTCACCAGAAAAGCATTTACTAGCGCTTATTCGAGCCTATGCAAATGCAGACTGCCAAAAGGCGGGGTGGGGGTTGCTTATGGTTGGTGCGGGTTCACAGGAACAAGAACTGCGAGACTACGCTATGAGCTTAGGATGCGAGGATGTTGTATTTCCGGGGTTCGTCCAGCAGGCACAACTGCCGCTCTATTATTTAGCCAGCAAGATATTTGTTCTTCCCAGCTTATCGGAGCCATGGGGGTTGGTTGTCGATGAAGCACTCGCGTTGGGGCTTCCCGTTATTGTCTCGGATCGATGTGGGTGCGTGCCGGATCTCGTACACGATGGAGAGAATGGGTTTGTTTTTTCACCAGAAGATGAAACGGCATTGGAACAGTGCATGAGAAGGGCAATGGAACATCAAAACCTATCCGATATGGGGAAAATATCAGTGCAGATATCGAAATCATATAGCCCGGAGCAATCCGCACGGCGGATTGCGAATGGGTTGGAGTGAAACCGTCAGGAGGAAAACTCTTTGAAGAGAGTCGTGATATCTGGTGTTAACATCGTATCCGGTGGAATGCTTTCCGTATATAAGGATTGTTTGCGTGAGATGCTGCGTTATTGTCGGGACATAGAGATTGTGGCGTTGGTTCATGACCAGAAGCTATTTGACGAGATTAAAGATACAAGGCTTACCTATCGTGCTTATCCCCGAGCAAAAAGATCCTGGCTGCAGCGCTGCTACCATGAATATGTGCTGTTCCATCGGCTATCCAAAACGCTTCATGCCGATCTATGGCTTTCGATGCATGACATGACACCGTATGTCAAAGCCAATCAGCAAGTTGTGTATTGTCACAATACGGCACCATTTTATAACATTAGCTTCGCGGAGATTTTTCGTGACTGGAAATTTACCTTGTTTGTATTGTTCTACCGATATCTTTATCGGATCAATTTGCATCGCAATGCCTATGTGATCGTACAGCAAAACTGGATGAGGGAGGAGTTTCAACGAATATTCTCTATTTCGAACATCATTGTAGCAAATCCCAGAATGGAAACGGAGAAGAAAGAATTTTCGTCTCATATATGCAAGGGACAGTTTCTTTACCCTGTTACACCACATACCTATAAAAATGTTGAAATTCTTTGTGCGGCTGCAAGCCGATTCGAAGAAAAGACGGAAATAGAAATTATATTAACGCTCGATGGCTCAGAGGGGAGCTATGCAAAGGGTATTGTTCGGAAGTATCGGGATGTTCCGTCTCTGAAATTTGTTGGGCGACAAACGCGGGAACGTATTTTTGAACTATATGCAGAGTGTGAGGCATTGCTGTTTCCATCCCGTTTGGAGTCTTGGGGGATGCCTCTTTCGGAGTTTATGGAAACGGGAAAACCAATTTTAACTGCAGATTTACCATATGCACATGAAGTCCTCGATGGATATCAACAAGTAAAATTTTTGGATCCTCTGCATGCAGAGGTATGGAATGAGGCGATGCAAGATCTGGTTCGTGGTACGCTGAAGTTTGACTATATTCCAAAATCGAGCATAAAAGAACCGTATGCACAAAATTGGAATCAACTATTTTCTCTTTTGCAACTCTGAAGAGTATGCTTTTGGAAGGGAGGGCTGGCAGTGGGAAAAGAGCGGATTGTCTCATTGGATTTTCTAAAGGCGATTGCTATTTTGTCCGTAGTCATGGGACACATAGCGTCGCCTTTTAGCAGTTTTATTTTTTCGTGGCATATGCCAGCTTTTTTTGTGGCATCAGGATTTTTGTTGGGGATGAGGGATGCCCAGCATGCAATGATCTCTGTTTTTAGCAAAAGAGATTTATTTCATTTGGGTGGCTACTATCTTTTCTTTGGTGTACTTGGTATAACAGCAGAGTTTTTCAAAAATGTTGCATTGGGACGTCCCATCTTGCCACTGGATGAGTCCTTGCTTGGCTTATTATATTTCATGGATATGCCGCATCTGCATCATTATGGATTTGTGCTGTGGTTCTTGCCGGCACTTTTTTGGGGGAAGGTTTTCACGCGATGGCTTTTTCTTTATATAGGAAAACCGTTGCTTGTGCTTGCAGCGAGTTTTTTGTTGTTTTGGATCGGATGGAAGATTCCAATGGAGATTCCTCTTGGGTTTGGCGTACGAG
>JABZYJ010000045.1 GCA_015265235.1 Selenomonas sp.
GTGCATAGGAAGTCCCACGGCGAGGAGGGCAGACAGCTCCTGAAAGAAGGCGATCCGCGCCTCATCCGTCACACCGCCGCGACGCGACAGCCACTGCTGTGTCTGCTGCGGCAGGCGCAGCGTCCGCCGCTCCTCGATGCGCACGGCCGTCTCACCGCGCTCCATGAGCATCCGTGCCGCTGCCGGCGCGCTCTCGGCTTCAATGATGCCGTGTATCTTTCGCCCCTCTGCCGTGCACGCCGTATAAGAAAATACCGTCATGCGAGGACGCCCCGTGCACGAAGCTCGGCTTCTGCCATCTCCGCCGTCTGCATCCCCTGCGCGGCACCGCTCATCATAAGCGTCTCGAGCTGATCATAGCGTCCCTGCCGCAGGACATTTCGCACGGCGGGGGTACCAACCAGCGTCTCAAATACGGCAATACGTCCACCGCCCCGCCGCGGCAGAAGCCGCTGGGCAAAGATGCCGCGTACGACATCAGCAAACTGGGCGCGCACTGCATCCCGCGCATCCGCCGGAAAGAAGCTCTCCACGCGGCGCGCCGCCTGCGCGGCCGTCCCCGCGTGAATTGTCCCCACGACGAGCACGCCCGTCGCCGCCGCGAGGAGTGTCGCCTCAAGTGTCGCGCGGTCACGGATCTCACCCACGAGCAGGAGATCGGGATCCTCACGCAGCGCGCTGCGCACCGCATCGGGAAAGGAAGCAAAATCCCGCCCCTCTTCCCGCTGACTGAAAAAGGCACGATCTGCGGTAAAAACATATTCGACGGGATCCTCTAGTGTGATGATATGGAGGGAGCGCGTATGGTTGACCGCATCGATGAGTGCGGCAAGCGTCGTCGTCTTTCCTGCTCCCGTCGCTCCGCAGAGGAGCACGAGTCCATCCCGCATCTCCAGCGCCGTGCGCACAGCAAACGGCATGCCGATCTCGTCGGGTGTCATGATGCGCTCAGGCAGGAGACGCAGAGAAAGAGCCATCCCCTCCTGCGTCCGATAAAAGTTTCCTCGAAACCGCCGTCCCTCCCAGTTCCACGCGGCATCGACATCCTGCACAGAAAGGAGCGCGCGCTGCGCATCCGAGAGCATTTGACAGGCACACGCCTCCATCATTGGCGCTGTGGGGACGAGATCCTCCGCCATCAGTACGCCGTCACGGCGCAGCTGTATCTGCTGATGCGGTGCCGCATGGAGATCCGAGGCATTCACTGCCATCATGCGGCGCAGCAATTCCTGCCACACGTCCGTTTCATCCATAGAGTGCACGCTCCACCTCCTCCAGTGTCGTCTCCCCTGCGATTGCCTTTGCCGCGCCGTCCAGCCAGAGAGAACGCATCCCCGCCGCCTCTGCCGCACGCCGCAGTTCATCTCGTGATTTTGCCGCGAGGATCGCCGTGCGGATACGCTCGGAGACGGGCAGCATCTCATGTATCGCCATACGTCCATGATAACCGCTCCCGTGACAGTGTGGGCAGCCGCGCCCGCGCACGAGCGTTATCCCCTCATGATAGAGCGATCCGAGGAGAAGAGCCTCATCTGAGCCTGCAGCGACGGTGTAAATCTCACGACAATGCACGCAGACACGGCGCACAAGCCGCTGGGCTACGACCCCCGAGAGCGTCGCTGCGAGCAGATAGGGCGGCGTCCCCATCTCGATCATGCGAAAAATCGCGGCGACACAATCCTCCGTATGGAGCGTCGAGAACAGCGCGTGCCCCGTGAGGGCAATACGCACCGCCATCTCCGCCGTCTCACGGTCGCGGATCTCGCCCAAAAGGATCTTCTGGACATCCTGCCGCAGTGCTGCCCGCAGTCCTGCGACAAAGGTCAGCCCCGCCTCTGGACATACGGCAAACTGACTGATTCCGTCAATACGCCGCTCCACGGGATCTTCGAGCGTCATAATGTGACAGTTTGGGTCATTGAGCTCGGCGAGTGCTGCATAGAGCGTCGTCGTCTTGCCCGAGTTCATCGGTCCACAGACGAGGAGGAGCCCCGTCGGTCGATGGATGAGTCGTTCAAAAATCGCTTCGTTTTCCGGCGTGAAGCCGAGCTCCCTGCAGTGAAGGAATCGCTCCGTCCCATCCATAATGCGCACAACCATGCGCTCACCGCCCACGACGGGAAGAACCGCCACGCGCATATCGACGCTGCGCTCCCCGTGTGGATAGCGAATCTGCCCATCCTGCGGACGATTGCGCTTTGCCGTGTCGATGCCCGCCATCACCTTTAGACGTGCGATAACGACCGGGGCAATTGCCGCCGGCAGCAGGATCGGATACGCGCGCAGCAGCCCATCGACGCGGACGCGGATGCGCAGTCCTTCCTCCATCGGCTCGAGATGGATGTCCGTCGCCTCTTCATCCAGTGCTGCATCGAGAACGGCGTCCACGAGCGTCAGTACATGACTGCCGCGGCTCTCCGAACGAGACGGCAAGCGCATTTCACGTACGGCATTTGTCACAAGACGCTGCAGCATTTCCTGCTCCATCGGTATGGCTCCTTTCCGATGTGCCGTCATAATCCACCGCGAGGAGATACAGCCCGCCGGCCGGAGCCGTGGGCGGCGCGAGCCGACGATCCCGTGCCGCAAAGATCTCCGCAAAGCGATCCTGGGAGATACGCCCCGTACCGACCGCCACAGCCGTACTGACGATATTGCGCACCATGTGATAGAGAAAGCCCGTGCCATGGATATAGAGCGAGAGACGCCCCTCCCCCTCCGCCGTCAGACGGATCGTATCGAGCGTACGGACGGGCGACATCGGCGCGCCACCCGCTGCACGGAACGAAGAGTAGTCATGCGTCCCCTCAAGGAGACACAGCGCCGCCCGCATCGCCTCGTGATCGAGCGGCTGAAAAATCTGCCATGCATAGCTGCGCGTGAAGGGATTCGGCACGCGGCACTCCTCCATGCGATAGACGTATGCCTTGCCCGTCGCACTGTGACGTGCACTGAAATCCCGCGCTGCTTCCCACGCCTCCGACACGACAATATCCGGCGGCAGGAGGCCGTTTACCGCACGCGGCAGACGCTCTGTTGGGATGCGGCCGTCCGTGAAGAAATTCACCACCTGACCATAGGCATGAACCCCCGTATCCGTGCGCCCCGCCGCCGCAAGCTCCACCATCTTACCGCAAACCTTGGCAAGAGCCGCCTCGAGGACATTCTGCACGGCACGGATGGGCGGCGTCTGCCGCTGAAAGCCATGATAGTTCGTCCCATCGTAGGCGACCTTCAACGCGATATTCCGCGCACGTGCCTTCATCGTCGCCACATGCTCAGGGCGCAAAGCTCAGCCCTCCCGCACTCACGGCACAGATACCCGCCGCACCGAGAACAAAGACGGCGACAGCCGCATAGTCGACACGCCCGATGTGCAGCTCCTTCATCTGCGTACGTCCTTCGCCGCCACGGTAACAGCGCGCCTCCATCGCCATTGCGAGCTCATCGGCACGACGGAACGCAGAGAGAAAGAGCGGCACGAGCACGGGTACGATGGCTCGCATCCGCCGCACGATACTGCCGTGCTCAAAGTCCGCCCCGCGTGCCTTCTGCGCCTTCATGATGCGATCCAGTTCCTCCAGCAGCGTCGGAATAAAGCGCAGGGCAATCGTCATCATCATCGACAGCTCATGCACGGGAACGCCCACACGGCGCAGCGGAGAGAGGAGCGCCTCCAACCCGTCGGTCAGACGCAGCGGGCTCGTCGTCAGTGTCAGCAGCGTACTCAGCAGAATGAGCAGGATGAGGCGCAGCCCGATATACACACCGCGCGTCAGCCCCTCCCACGTCGCCGACAGTGGGCCGACGGCAAACAGCTCCGTCCCCGGCGTCATAAAGAGATGCACGCCGAACGTAAAGAGCACGATCCAGAGAATCGGCCGAATCGAGCGCAGCTGCATCCCGAGCGGAACCTGCGAAACGATCATGAGCAGTGCAATGCTGATGCCGAGCGCAAGAAAGCCTGCCGCGTTCTCGACAAAGAAAACGAGCAGCAGGTAGAAAAAGAGCAGGACGATCTTGACGCGTGGATCCATGCGGTGCAGGAAGGAATCTCCAGGCAAATAGCGTCCGATTTGTATGTCATTTAGCAAATTACCACATCCATTTTTTCATTTTTCCTATTATACCATCTGACCTACCGTTTTTCATTTATTTTTCGAGAAAGCTATGATATAATTTCATAAAATCTCGATATAGTATGTATACTAGAATAATGATTTACTATGCCCGTATACGATATGAAAGATAAGAAAGGTTCCCTTATGGAAGATGCATTCATCGGGCGTCAGGCGATCCTCGATCTGCAAAAGAGTGTCTACGCATACGAGATTCTTTTTCGCAGCGGTCTGAAAAACGCCTTTGACCCTAACCTCGACGGAAATGTGGCAACACAGAGCGTCATGGTCAACGCCATGCTCAATTTCGGCATGAAAAAACTCGTCTCCAACCGCAAGGCTTTCATCAACTTCACAGAGAAGAATCTCCTGTCACGTGCACCAAAGCTCCTGCCCCCCGACAGCATTGTCGTGGAGGTACTTGAGACGGTGCAGCCGACTCCTGAGATTCTCGAGGCCGTACGCGACCTGAAGGATGCGGGCTACAAAATCGCACTCGACGACTTTGTCCTGCTCCCGGGCTACGAGCCGCTCATCAACATGGCGGACATCATCAAGGTGGACTTCCGCATGACGACAGACCCCGAGGAGCGCGCCAACCTGCGTAAGGTAATTCCTCCGCACGTACGACTGCTTGCCGAGAAGATCGAGACGGAGGACGAATTCCGCCAGGCTGTGGAGGACGGCTACGTCCTCTTCCAGGGTTATTTTTTCTGCAAACCTGTCGTCCTGCACCAAAAGAGACTCACCAACAACGAGCTGTCACGTATCCGCCTGCTCAAGGAAGTCAATCGTCCGAACTTTGACTTCAACGCCATCACAGAAGTGATCGCGGCGGATACGAACCTCGTACACAAACTCCTCACCTATATCAACTCGGTCGGCATCGGCCTGACCAACCACGTCTCCAACCTACGACAGGCCGCTGTCCTCCTCGGCTCCAGTGGAATCCGCAGCTGGGTGACGCTCATCAGCCTCCAGACCTTCTCCGAGGACAAACCGAGCGAGCTCTTCACGCTCTCACTCCTGCGTGCAAAGTTCTGTGAGCTGATTGCCCGCAGACTGAACCGCCGCGACCTCACGCCGGATACAGGCTTCCTGCTCGGTATGTTCTCCCTGATTGACGTACTTCTCAATCAGCCAATGGCAGAGGTGCTCAAGGAGATCACCCTCGCCGATGAGCTGAATGCCGCGCTGCTCGGTGAGGATAACGACCTGCGTCGCCTGCTCGATCTCGTCATCTCCTACGAACAGGGCGACTGGTCGTCGGTTGCCGCGTGCTGTGAGCACGAACACATCCCATTGGGGGAGATTAGCCCGATCTATGACGAAGTTCTCGAATGGTACAATAAACTCCAGACCGTCTGTTGACAGTAGACACACAAAAGCCCATCGGTACAAACCGATGGGCTTTTCTATGTTCTTTATTATTTGGGGTTATACTCCAGAATCTTGATCTTCTTCTCCTCGTTGAGGTCGATGACCTCGTCCTCCGAGATCGTCACGATCGGGAGCGGCACAACACCGTGCGGATACGCCGTGATCGTCCCCTCGCGATGATTGCTGAGGAGAACACGCGAGCCGAGGAAGGCATTCTTGATATTCATCAGTACGGGCAGGCAGACCTGCGGATCGAGCGTCGTATACATCTGCCGCGCAATCTCCGTCACCGCATCGAACGGCGTACGGCGCGGATAGCCCTCGCGTTCGACCGTGATATTGTCATAGAGATCCGCCACAGCGATGATGCGCGCATAGATATGGATGTCGTCCCCCTTGCTGTTGAATGGGAATCCGCTTCCATCCATGCGCTCATGATGCTGCATCGCCGCAAGGCGCACGCCCTCCGTTAGTCCCGCCACATTGTTGAGGATATGTGCACCATCCACCGTATGCTGAATGTAGTTCTCGTAGTCCTCGCCCTCAAGCGTTTCTACATTCTTCTCGAGAAGCCGCTGATCAAATCGCGACTTGCCGACATCATGAAGGAAGCCCGCGAGAACAACATCCTTTGCCGTCTCACGGTCGAGCTTCATCCACTTGGCAATGACCCCCGCAAGGATTGACACGCGCAGCGAGTGGTTATAGATGTCGCTCGCGAGATGGTTGACCTCATTGAGGTAGTCAATCGTTCCGCTGCGGCGCGAGAGCGGCAGCAGATCCTCCTGCACCATCTCATTCGTCTCTTCCACGGGAACCGTGCCCGTCTTCTTTGTCTCCTCAAAGATCGACTTCGCGGTTCCGATGACATTCTCATACTGCTTAATGAAGAGATTGCTGCGCGAGAAGATCGGCGAACGCTCCTCCTTCAGCTCCGATTCGTCCTTGATGTAGACGACGGGGATCTTCAGAAACTTCAGGCGCGTGATATGCGCCTTCGTCAGCTCCGTATTCTCCGACACCACCACCACGCGCTTGGCGTTGACGATCGTCCGCGCTAGGATCATCCCATTCTCAAGATCGTCTACGGATATTGCACGCAAAGCAAGCCCCTCCCTCGGTTTACGTCATTCTTTCTTACGAAATTCTCATGTCTATAAATATTTCGACCTGAAAAGAAAAAAACCTGCTTAATTAAAAAAATCTTGACATATTTTCTTCATCTGTCGTATAATACACTCACATCAGTACTTTATTGCATTAAAGTAGTAGAACAATAAGGAGAAATGAAGATGAACTGGAAAGCGATTCTAACCGGAGCAACGGTACTCGCCTGCTCGGCAGCACTCCTCGCAGGGTGCAGCAGCAGCGAGAAAGCCCCCTCGACGGATAATGCGGCAGAGATGGGAAAGATCATCGTCGGGCTTGACGACAATTTCCCGCCGATGGGCTTTAAGGACGAGAACAACAAGATCGTCGGTTTCGACGTTGATCTCGCAGAGGAAGCAGCAAAACGTCTCGGCCGTGAGGTTGAGTTCAAGGCGATCGACTGGTCGAGCAAGGAAGCCGAGCTCAAGAGCGGCCGCGTGCAGGTGCTCTGGAACGGTCTCGACATCACCGAAAAGCGCAAGGAGAATATGCTCTTCTCGAAGCCCTATATGGACAACCACCAGATCATCTTCGTGAAGAAGGGCAACACTGCCGTCACGGATGAGAAGAGCCTCGCGGGCAAGACCGTCGGCACACAGAGTGCAGGCACGGCAGAGGAGTATATGGACGCCTCGGACTTCTACAAGAAGGAAGTCAAGGAGGTCAAGAAGTACCCCGACTACGTTGCGGCGTTCATGGATCTTGAGAATGGCCGTCTCGATGCCGTCGTCGGCGACGAGATCGTCGGCCGCTACTACATGAGCAAGCATCCCGACACACTGGACGCGCTCGACGTGGTCGTCGGTCCTGTGAGTGAGTTCGGCATCGCGTTTGCGAAGGATAACACGAAGCTGCGCGACGAGGTGCAGAAGGTCCTCGACGAGATGAAGGCGGATGGCACGATCGCCAAAATCTCGACGAAGTGGTTCACCAAGGACATCACGAAGTAAATGGCTGCACTCCTGCCGCATACGGCAGAGGCACAAAGAAAGAGCTGCTGTACGATGTCGAATCATCGTGCGGCAGCCCCTTTTTCTGTAAGGAATATCATTCATGGACAAAACACTGGATACCATCCGTCTCATGCTCGAGGGCTCAGGCATCACCCTCGAGATTTTCTGTGTCACGCTCGCGCTTTCCCTGCCGCTGGGGCTCTTTGTCGCGCTTGGACGGCTCTCTCACTTTCGGCCGCTCAGCCGCATCCTCGAAATCTACATCTGGATCATGCGCGGTACGCCGCTCATGCTGCAGCTGCTCTTTGTCTACTTTGCCCTGCCGATGGTCGGCATCCTGCTCCCCGACATCGCAGCGGCACTGCTTGCCTTCGTCCTCAACTACGCCGCCTACTTCGCCGAGATCTTTCGTGCGGGCATACAGGCAGTGCCGCGCGGTCAGTTCGAGGCGGCGCGCGTCCTCGGCATGAGCGGTCCGCTCACCATGCGCCGCATCATCCTGCCGCAGGTACTGCGCATCACCCTGCCGCCCGTCAGCAACGAGACCATCAACCTCGTCAAGGACACATCCCTCGTCTACATTCTCGCCATGAACGACCTCCTGCGCGTCGCGCGCACCATTGTCCAGCGCGAGTTCGACATGACCCCCTTCCTCATCGCAGGCATCTTCTACCTTGCCATGACCGCTGTACTCACCTATGGATTCAAAAAACTGGAGGCGCACTATGGCAGATACGGAAACTAAGGACACGATGCTCAGGATGCGCGGCATCCACAAATCCTTCGGTGACCTCAGCGTCCTCCGCGGGATCGACCTCACCCTCGCGCGCGGCGAGGTGCTCGCCATCATCGGCTCCTCCGGCTCAGGCAAGTCAACGCTCCTGCGCTGCATCAACCGATTGGAGACCATCGCCCGCGGCGACATCACGATCGGCGGTGAGGTGCTCTGCCATACGCCGGACGGTGCGGCATCGGCGACCTACGCTGAGGCTGCCGACGTGCGGCGGATCCTCATGGCGACGGGCATGGTCTTTCAGCAGTTCAACCTCTTCCCCCACATGACCGTGATCGAGAACCTCATCGAGGCACCGATTCACGTCAAGGGGATGAGACGCGACGAGATCCTCCCCTACGCTCGTGACCTCCTCAAAAAAGTTGGACTCTCCGACCGCGAGAACTACTACCCGAGCCAGCTCTCGGGCGGACAGCAGCAGCGCGTCGCCATCGCGCGCGCCCTTACCATGAAGCCGGACATCATGCTCTTCGACGAGCCGACCTCCGCCCTCGACCCCGAGCTCACCGGTGAGGTGCTGCACACCATGCGCGACCTCGCTGCCGAGCACATGACCATGATCGTCGTCACGCACGAAATGGCATTCGCACGCGAGGCAGCAACCGATGTCATCTTCATGGAGAACGGCGTCATCGTCGAGCAGGGCCCTCCGGCCGAGTTCTTCAGCGCACCGAGGGAAGAACGGACAAAGGAGTTTCTGCGGAATATGCTTTAAGCGTCTTTACATCATCTTTACATCGTCTTTCTTTTATGCTAAACTCTGGATAAGAGGTGATGAAAATGGCACAGGCACAAACATTGATCAATTTCCGTATGGACACGGATTTGAAACGCAGTATGGAAGAAGTCTGCCGTGATCTTGGCATGAATATGACAACGGCATTTACCATCTTTGCAAAGAAGATGAGTCGCGAGCGGCGCATCCCTTTCGACGTTTCCGTTGATCCGTTCTACTCCCCCGCCAATATCGCATACCTCGAAGGCATTGTATCCGATATGAAAAGCGGCAAAGCGAAATTTGAAGAACATGATCTCATCGAGGTTGACGAATGAAACTTCTGTGGGAAGAACGTGCTTGGGGAGACTATCTCTACTGGCAGATGCAGGATCGCAAAACGTTAAAACGGATCAATGACCTTCTCAAAGATGTGCAGCGAAATGCGTATGAGGGAATCGGAAAACCCGAACCTCTCCGCGAAAACCTCTCCGGCTGTTGGAGCCGCCGCATAGACGAAACAAATCGACTGGTCTATCGTATAGAGGATGGCAGTTTGTATATTCTCGCGTGCAGAGGACACTATTGAGTATAAGAGAAAGCACCGGGTGAAACGAAACGGGGCAGATACAGAGGCAACGAGCCTCTGCATCTGCCTCGTTTTGTTATGTCGACAAAGAATTATAAAAGCTCTGTGATGTACTTATCGTTCAGAGAATCCAAACGAACCTGACTGAGCATATATAGCTCACTCTCTGTAAACTTATATTGGGAACTTCCAAAAATACGCGCCATGATGAGGAGGAAGAGACGAACGCCGAAGAACCCGATACATTCATCCCACAGCTTCACATCCTTACATTGATATGATCCATCCTGTGTATCGATTTGAAAAACACGATCCGTCGAACTGGAAGCAAACAAAACGCGTGTAATATCTGCATAACGCATATGAATCAGCGGTTCATTGTAATCTGCAACATATAAGGATCGATCTGTAAAGACGATGGCCATCATACTGACGGCTTTCCCGTATCCTATGATGGTCTCCTGCCCATTTGCGATTTCCTCTCCAATCCCCGTATCAGGGATGGACACATACGGATGCACCTGATAGGTAAAACCATCCTTCCAAAAGGGATTACAGTGATCGAGAACACGCCGTCTATCCTTTAGATCGCCAAGAATCAGAACACTGCAAAGCTCCGCCAAGACCTCGGGTGTCATGTATTTTGAAGAGTCGATTCCTTTCTCACGCACCTGTTCATACGTCTCATCAAAGTCCACATTGATGAAGCGAATCCCCAGTTTTTCAAAATCCACTGGTCGCTCGCTGTCGATCACAGCAACAACATTTCCAACTCCGTAATAAGTACGCTGTTTTGCCACGAGGGGAATATGAAACTCTCCACCGCACAAAAGAATCTCTGTCGGATTATTATTTAGCACATCGTCCAAATCTTTTTGATCGAATGCAGCATACTCCACCATATTCAGATAACGCTCATTGCTTGTGCATTGACGTAGTTTTTGCAGCTTTCGTTCACGTTCACGAACTGCCTGACTATCAACGGTATTCGAGGCAATGCCCTCGACACCGAGGATGGCACAGAGCTTCGCGGCGAGATTGGGGGCATCGCCGTCAAGAGCCGCAACCTGCTCCGCCATCTCCGACAAGTAGTGATCCTCGAGCCAGATTTTCAGCCGTCCGTTATGGAACTGGGCAATGATCTTCTCCAGATCAAAATGCTCACGCACCTCCTCGATATTGCTACGTGCCAGATAGCCGTCCCTCAGTTCGAGCGGGAATTTCACCTTTCGTGCCATGATGCTTCCTCCTCATCCAATTACCGATTCAACCATTCAATAGCAGGTTCTATCCCTTCATCTGCAGCCTTAGCATACCATTCTCCTGCTAACTTGAGATTTTTCTGAACACCGCTTCCGGTTTCATAGCAGTGAGCCAGATTATACATCCCCCAACCATAACCGACTTCTGCCGACTGTTGGAAGTATTGAAAGGCTTTCCAATCATTTTGCAGCCCGTATTCTTCTGAGGAGCGAAGAATCCCCTGCATATTCATTGCTTTTCCGTTGCCCTGTTCGACAGCTCGTCTGTACCAGTATCGGGCTTTCGCATAGTCACCCGCATCATAACAATATTCTCCCATGCGGCATTCTGCATCCGCATATCCTTTATCTGCTGCTTTTTGATACCAGATCCTTGCCTTCTCATCGTCCTGCTCTACACCTACACCATACTCATAATCCATTGCCAAATAGCACATTGCCTCGGGGTTGCCTGCCTCGGCAGATTTACGATACCACTGTGCAGCAAGAACTTGATTCTCTAAAACACCCTTCCCTATATCATATAGCACCCCTAACTTGCACATAGCATATTGATTATTCAGCTCAGCAGATTTCTCATACCATTTTATCGCTTCGCTGATATCTTCCTCTGTTCCCTGACCGTCACGGTAGCAATCTCCTAGCCACCACATCGCCCCATCATGCCCCGCATGTGCTGATTTGAGAAACCAGTCAAAAGCCTTTTTTAAATCTTTCTCAACAACCTCCCCCTCACGGTATCGGACGCCCATCCACCACATAGCATCAGCATCCCCTAGTAAGGCTTGCTTTTCCGTCCACCGTATTGCACTTCTATAGTCTTCAACCTCTTCAAAATGTGTTTCTAGGCGATGCATCGCCTCGATATTCCCCTGATTCCCCGCCTTTACCAAGAGGCGAATCATATTCTCTTCTTCGCCCTGCTTTTCATACAGCTCCGCAAGGGCAAAAATGGCATCGTCATAGCCGAGATCGATTGCCTTTTGATAGCACTCGACGGCTTTCTTATCCTTGCCCTTTTCCTCGTACTGCTGTCCCTGCTCGAAGTATCTGCGCGGCTCGTCTGCCACGGCTTCCCGATACTTCTCATCAAAGGGCAGATCGACGAAACGAATCCCAAGTGCCTCAAAATCGACTGCTGTCTTGCTGTCAATCACGGCGACGGCATTCCCGACACCGAGATAGGTCTTGTTCTTCACGTTCAATGGGATGCGGAAATTCGCATTGCACAGGATAATCTCCTGCGCGCCCTCCTTAACCAAACGCTCCAAATCACTCTGCTCAAACGCAGCGAACTCCGCCATGTCGCAAAGAATTGGATTCGTGGTGTACTGGCTGAGCCGTTGACGCTTCTCCTCACGTTTTTGGATAAGGCTGCTGTCCACATGCTCCGTGGCAACGCCCTCGACGCCGAGAATGGCGCAGAGCTGCGCGGCAAGATCGGGGGCATCGCCGTCAAGAGCTGCGACCTGTGCCGCCATCTCCGGCAAGTAGTGATCGTCGAGCCAGATTTTCAATCTGCCGTTATGGAACTGGGCAATGACCTTCTCAAGATCAAAATGCTCACGCACCTCTTCGATATTGCTACGCGCCAAATAACCATCCTTTAGTTCGAGTGGGAATTTCACTTTTCGCGCCATGATGCTTCCTCCACATTCCATAAACGGCGGAGCAGTTCCCTGCTCCGCCTCATTCTCTCAATCAAACATGCTCAATATTGCCCTGCCAAAGCTCTTCACGGTCTCCACTGTCTTCGTCGTGGCCTTGTGCAAGCCCTCGGCGATGGTGGTTACGGCAGGTTGGATGATCTTGAAGCCCGCATGAACGGCAGAGGCGATTTTCTTGCCCGACTGACTGCTGATCGCAGAGCCGACCGCCATGCCAAGGACGGGGCCGACAACGGGAATTGCAGAGAGCATACGCGCACCAATGCCCTTCGAGCATAGGTCACCGATGGCGGCGGAGGCGATGCGTCCCACACGGTCGACTGCCGCCGCAACACTGAGTTTCCCGTTGAACACCTGCGCGGCGGTACGTACGCCCTC
>JABZYJ010000046.1 GCA_015265235.1 Selenomonas sp.
GGGTGTGGAGCTCCAGTACAACGGACGTCTGACGGCAGGGCTCGGCTACTACCGCTTCAATGCGAAAGATTTCCAAGCGATGCTCAAGAACAACAAGAAGACGATGCAGATTTTCGGGGTGAACCTCGCCTATCGCTTCGACAAGTACAATTTCCTCTCGGGTGCGTACGCATACAGCAAGGATTTCCAGTGGGGGAATATGCCCGACAAATCCTATCAGATCGCATACGAGTACAAGGGCGCAGAGCCCGAGGATCGCGGCTCGTGGGGCGCATACGTCGCCTATCGCCAGATCGCAGGTGCTTCCTTTGAGCCGACGACGGATGGCGCGATGGAGGGGGCAAGAGGCGTCGAGATCGGCGCAGACTACACGCTGCTGCCGAACGTCGTGCTCTCCGCGAAGTATTTCCGCGGCAAGGATCTCTACGCGCGCTATCTTGGCTCGGACAAGGACAGGGCATCGAAGCTCTTCGGCCGCGTCGAGTTCTTCTTCTAAACGATTTCCATTCGGTCAACTTCCTTCTATACTATGAAAGCCTCTCTCGTCATGACGGGGGAGGCTTTTCGCACGCCTCTTGACCCGTGCCCCATTCTGCGCTATAACGATAGAAAGGAGATGAATGTATGATCCCGCCCCGCACGAAACAATTCCTCGCCGCGCTCCTCCTCGCTGCCGTCCTCCTCCTGCCGCAGGGGACGCTCTCTGCACCGAGCCACACGGAGGTGTATGGCATTGTCATGACAGACGATGCGAAACAGCTCTACATGCGCGAGAAGATGCAGGCGTTCTATCGCGGCACGGCGGAGACGGCTCCGCTCACGCTCCCCGCGGGATGGACAGCGGAGCACGAGGCGCTCGGCGGTGTTCCCGTTGACTGCTATATGCCCGTTCGCGCTGCACATCCACGCGTCCTGCTGCAGCTGCACGGCGGCGGCTATATCATGCGGCTCGGCGCCGTGCATCGAGCGCTCGCCCTGCGGCTGGGGGTGCTGATGAACGCCTCGGCGGTCTACTGCGTGGACTACCGCATTGCGCCCGCCCATCTCTACCCCGCCGCGCTGGAGGACGCCGTTCGCGTCTACAGAGCCCTGCTCGCACGCGGTACGCGCGCGGAGGATATCGTCCTCGTCGGAGACTCGGCGGGCGGCAACCTCGCGCTCGCGCTCGTCCTCGATCTGCGGGCGCACGATCTCCCACAGCCCGGCGTGATCGCGCTCGCCTCGCCGTGGGCGACGATGGAGCACCGCGCGGGCACGTCGCGCACGACGAATGCCGATGCCGACTGCGTTCTCGGCAGGGGAACGCCGCTCTACCCACTGCTCCAGACGGGCGACTACGGCGGCGGTGCATTCGCGCGCAATGATCCGCGCCTCTCGCCGCTCTATGCCGATCTCAGGGGGCTGCCGCCCCTGCTCATCCAGACGGGCGGCAGCGAGGTGTTCCGCACGGAGGACGAGGAGCTCGCGGCGCGTGCGGCGGCGTGCGGCGTCCCCGTGACGCTCACCGTCTACCCCGGGATGCCGCATGACTTTGCCCTGATCTTCCCTGAGCTCGCGGACAGCAGCGCATCTTTGCAGGAGATCGCGGATTTTGTTGAGAAGTATATGAAGGAAGAACGCCCCCGTTCGCTCCTGCGCGGCGAAGGTGATGCTATGCCAGAAAGTGATGTGTCCCATGAATAAAGCGGATTTTGTCGCGCAGATTTCTGCCGCCGTGGAGGAGTTTCTCCGCGCACATCCCCGGGAGAGATTTTACGCGCTGGCGTTTGACTGCAATACAGCGTATGCGGAGTTTCTTGTCGGGATGAACACAGAGGAGGCGTTCCAAAAGACGCTGATGGAATACCACGAGGGTGGCGCGAGCGATCACACGGATGCGTCTACCGCCGAGAAGCTGCGCTACAACCCCGGCGACTGGACGTATACGGATATCGCAGAGGCAGAACTGTTCGACGAGGATGAACTCATCGCGCGCTATCAGGATAACATGGAGAAGCAATGCGCCGATATGCGCCGGCTGTGCGAGGAGATTTTAGCGGATTTCCGCCAAACAGATACGTTCCGAAACATACCGAAAACAGCGGATTTTGTCTCATACTGCATCGACCACGATGAGGATCCTGCCGATGCGCTGGCGCGGTGCCGCTGAATCGAGGGACGCTGCCCACATCCGTACGCAAATATCGCGCCAAAAGACCGAGGCTGTTATCCCTTGACAGTAATTATATAATGGAGATAATACTTATCATAGGAAGGGGATCGAATGCGAAAGGAACGATTCAATATCACAGGCATGACCTGTTCGGCGTGCTCGGCGCGGGTCGAGCGCACGGTGGCGAAAATGGCAGGAACGGCGGATGTCTCCGTCAATCTCCTCACAAATAGTATGAGTCTCGCCTATGACGAGAATGTCACGAGCCCCGCCGCCATCATCGCGGCGGTGGAGGAGGCGGGCTACGGTGCGAGCGTCAAGGGCGCATCCCCTGCGCAGACGGCGCAGACTGCCTCCCCTGCCGCTGTGCAGGCAGAAAACGCGGAGGACGATGCGGCGGGCAAGGCCATCCGCGCCATGCGCACGCGGCTCCTCATCTCCATCCTCTTTCTCGTGCCGACGGTCGCCATCTCGATGAGCCATACATTCGCGGCATGGGGCATCCCCTACGCGCCCGCCTTTATGGATATTTTCTGGGGCGCGGAGAATGCGCTGACCTTTGCGCTCGTACAGTTTCTGCTCATTCTGCCGATCATGTATGTCAACCGTGCGTACTATGTCAACGGTTTTCGCAATCTCCTGCACGGGGCGCCGAACATGGACAGCCTCGTCGGCATCGGCTCGATGGCGTCCGCTCTCTTTGGCGCATTTGCGATGCTGCGCATGAGCTACGGTCTGGGTCACGGCGACCTCGCTCTTACTGCGGAGTACGGTACGAATCTCTACTTTGAGTCGGCGGGCATGATCGTCACTCTCATCACGGTCGGGAAATATCTGGAGGCACGCGCCAAGGGGCAGACGACGGACGCCCTGCGCGCGCTGATGAAGCTCGCACCGCAGGAGGCGACTGTCCTCCTCGACGGGGTGGAGCTGACCGTTCCCGTCAGTGCCCTCGCCGCGGGCGATACCATCGTCGTACGTCCCGGCGCACGCATCCCTGTCGACGGCACGGTCACGGAGGGCACGACGAGCGTCGATGAGTCCGCCGTCACGGGGGAGTCGATGCCCGTCAGTAAGGCGGCAGGGGATACGGTCACCTCGGGCACACAGAACATCGAGGGGACGATCCGATTCACCGCGACGCGCGTCGGCGAGGATACGACCATCCGCCAGCTCATCCGTCTCGTGGACGAGGCGGGCGGGTCAAAGGCGCCGATCGCACGTCTGGCGGATCGCGTCGCAGGGGTATTCGTCCCCGTGGTTATCGCCATCGCGCTCCTCGCGGGCGGCATCTGGCTGATGATGGGTGCGAGCCTTGAGTTCGCGTTCTCCATCACGATCTCCATTCTCGTCATCTCCTGCCCGTGTGCGCTCGGGCTCGCGACCCCTGTCGCCATCATGGTCGGCACGGGACGCGGGGCGGCGCACGGCATTCTCATCAAGTCGGGCACGGCACTTGAGACGGCGGGCGGCATCGACACTGTCCTCATGGACAAGACGGGGACGCTCACCGAGGGGCGTCCGCAGCTCACGAGCATCCGCCCCGTCGGCATCACGGCAGACGAGCTGACGGCGCTCGCCGCTGCCCTTGAGACGGGCAGCGAGCACCCCATCGCGGCGGCGATCACGACATACGCTGCGGCGCAGGGGCAGAGCATCCCCACCACGACGGACTTTCACGCCGTATTCGGCAAGGGCGTGCGCGCCCGCGTGGACGGTGCGGACTGCGCGGCGGGCAATACGGCGCTCCTCGCGGAGCTCGGCATCGCCCTGCCGCCCGCCATCGAGACGGTACGCGCCGAGATGGCGTGGCGCGGCGAGACGGCACTCATCGTCGTCCGTGCGGGACAGATCGTCGGGCTCCTCGGCGTCCGCGACGCGGAAAAGCCGACGAGCGCGACGGCGATCGCCCAGATGAAGGCGATGGGGCTCACCCCCGTCATGCTCACGGGCGACGACGCACGCACGGCGCGCACGATTGCCAATCAGCTCGGCATCACGGAGGTGATCGCCGGTGTCCTGCCAAAGGATAAGCAGGAGCATGTCAAGAGGCTGCAATCTGAGGGACACCGTGTTGCTATGATCGGCGACGGTGTGAATGATGCGCCCGCCCTCGTGCAGGCGGATCTCGGCATCGCCATCGGCGCGGGCACGGATGTCGCCATCGAGAGTGCGGACGCCGTCCTCGTGCGGAGCGACCTCCTCGATGCGGTCAGTGCGATCCGCCTGTCGCGCAGTGTCATGCGAAATATCAAGGAGAACCTCTTCTGGGCGTTCTTCTACAACGTCATCGGCATCCCGCTCGCGGCGGGCGTGCTCTACCCCGCGTTCGGCATCAAGCTCTCGCCCATGATCGGGGCGGCGGCGATGAGCCTGTCGAGCATCTGCGTTGTGCTGAATGCCCTGCGCCTGCGCTTTTTCTCCATCACGAAGGAGACGGCGGAGCGCACGGAGGCAGCCCCCGCCGCACCGAGTATCGCCCCCATCGACGGCGCGCCGGACGCACCGTCCCCATCCATTACCAAAGCCGCGGCAGAACCTGCCGCCGACAGAAAGGAAGCAACTACCATGGAAAAGACCATTCACGTCAAGGGCATGACCTGCCCGCACTGCGTCAAGCACGTCACGAAGGCACTCAGCGGCATGGACGGCGTCACAGACGTTGTCGTCAGCCTCGAGGCGGGCACGGCGAGCTTTAAGACGAGCCGCAACATCCCCGACAGCGAGTACGCTGCCGTCCTCGACGACGCGGGCTACGAACTGGGCTGATCGCCAGAGGATATACAGAGAAAAAACGGTCATGCGGGAGTATTTCCTGCATGACCGTTTTTAGCGTCTTTGTTTGTATGATCGACGATTTACAAATGGCGTGATTTATCTTACAATAAGAGAATCAAATGACAGTCATGGGCAAGGTGATCGGATTGATGGAGCAGGACATCGGCGCGTCACGGCGCGCGGTTTTTCTCGCGGGGGTGCATGACGGCGTGCCGATTGCACTCGGCTATTTCGTCGTGGCGTTTACGCTCGGGATTCTCGCCAAGACGGCGGGGCTGACGCCGTGGCAGGGCTTTCTCACGAGTTTTGTCAATCTCGCGTCGGCGGGCGAGTACGCAGGTTTTACGGTGATTCCGGCGCAGGCGCCCTATCTTGAGATCGCGGTGCTGACCCTCGTCGCAAATGCGCGCTACTTCCTCATGTCGGCAGCGCTCACGCAGCGGTTTGCCCCTGATACCTCCCTCCTCCACCGCCTCGCCGTGAGTTTCGGTGTGTCCGATGAGATCTTCGGCATCACGGTGGCACGCGGCGGCATGGTCAATCCCTACTATAACTACGGTGCCATGGCGATCTCCGTCCCCGCGTGGGCGATCGGCACGTCGGCGGGTATCCTCGCAGGCGGTATTCTGCCGGCGGCGGCACTCTCCGCGCTCTCGGTCGCGCTCTATGGGATGTTCGTCTGGGTGATCCTCCCGCCCGCAAAGAAGAGCCGCCCCATCGCGGGGATGGTCGGTGTGAGCTTCGCGCTCTCGCTTGTAGCGACGTACGCCCCCATCACGTGTGAGCTCTCGGGCGGCACGCGCACGATCATCCTGACGCTCCTCATCGCGGGCGTCGGTGCGTGGCTGTTCCCCGTCACGGAGCAGAAGGAGGATACCGATGCGTGACGTATGGATCTACATCGCGGTCATGAGCATCGTGACCCTCGCCATCCGCCTCATCCCACCGCTCGTCCTGCGCAGTGAGATCAAGAGCCGTTTCGTCCGCTCGTTCCTGTTCTACGTCCCCTACGTGACGCTCGCCGTCATGACCTTCCCCGCCATCGTGCTCGCGACGCGCACCCCTCTCGCGGGCGGCGCGGCGTTCGTCTTTGCCCTCTTTCTCGCGTGGAACGGCGCGAGTCTCTTTCGCTGTGCGGCGGGGGCGAGCATCATGGTCTTTGTGGTCGAGGGGCTTGTGATCGGCTTTTAGGGAAGCCCTGAGGCATGCGGCGCGATCATCTCAGGGAGGTCGGAGCCCTTCGATGAGGAAATTTTGTAAAATTTTATTTATTTTAAGAAATCGTTGATAAAATGCTAGGGAAGCTCTATCAGGAGAAAGGAGGCGAGGGATGTCCATCGAGTTTGACTGCTGGTCCGGCATCATCATCGGCGGTGTACGCTACATCATCGCGGAAAAGATCTGCTACCGCGAGCAGAAGGGGAGCGACACATGGACGGAGTACGGGCTCACCCTAGAGGAGGACAAGGACAGCGAGGCGCGCATGTGGCTGAGCATCAGCGAGGACGGCGCGGAGTGCACGCTCTCCACCCCCGTCGCGCGCGTCGTGCCGGCGAAGTCCTACCGTCTGATCGACGCGGGGATCGAGGTCGTCACGAGCGCACTCGGCGACACAGAGGCCTCGTACGGCGATTGTGCGGCCTACGAGCAGTACGAGATTGACGACAATCAATACTTCTTCCTTGAGGACTGGGACGGGTCAAAATACGGGTCGCGCGGGATGAGAATCGATGCACATCTGATTCAGACCTTTGACCCCGGCCCCCAAAAGCGCCGTGGGTACCTGACCAAGAAACAGAAGGCCATCCTAAGCAAGCTGTTCTCCAGCAGTGCCGTATGGGGTGTGACCATATTTCTCGTCGTCATCATGCTGGATGTTGACCTGGACATCAACTCCATCCACGACATACGCCGCACGTTTGGTTTCCCGTATGCACTTCATGAGCGCCTCTCGGACGCGCCATACTACACGGAGGAGCCGGCAGAGGGAGATGCTCAGGTCTACCGTGCCAGTATCGACAAGAACGCCGCCGCCCTCGATCTCATCGAGGGGCTGGGCGGGTACGTGGATGAGATCGCCGAGAGTGACACGGATGCGCCGCAGCAGCTGATTTTCATCCGCGCGGAGAAAGAGAACCTGCAGATCTCCGATGATGGCGAGGGGAAGGCGCGCATTGTCGTCTCACACGCGCCGCTGCCTGCGGATCGCGTGGCGTCGGTGACCGCCCGCACGCTCGGCCACTATGCCGAGACGGTGCGCGGGTGGAGCGAGACCGGCCGCCGCGGTGTTGTCGAGCCCGGCCCGAATGAGGGCACCCTGCCGCTCCCACGATCCATCTATGCACCGCCGCCGAAAACACAGCCTGCTGCCCCTGCGTCCACAGCTGCGCCCTCTGATGCGGCAGCGGCACAGGACAAGTCATCTATCATGACACGCGCCGAATGGACTGAGAAAATGCAGGCGGCGTCCGAGGGGAGAGCGGTAAAGCCATCCCTGCATCTCGCACACTAGGGAATCGCTGATGAAATCCAGTCCACTGACGATAGGAGAACCACTATGATCGATCTGTCCACCCTCTTGCTCACCGCGTTCTATGCGCTCTTTGGCATCCTGCTGATGATCGTCTCCAATACGATCATGGATTTCTTTGTCCCCGGCGATTTCGCCGCTGAGATCAAGCGCGGCAACTGTGCTGTCGCGTGGCTCTCCGCCGGCTCCTTCATCGGCATCGGGCAGATCCTGCGCGCCGTGATCCTCTCCCCCGCCTACGACGCCATCCCGCCCGACTTCCTGCAGGGCGTCTTGCTCAGCATCGTCTACGCGGCGGTCGGCATCGTGTTCTTCGTTCTCGGCTTCTTCATCATCAAGATGTGGCATCGAAAGTACGCACTCGCCGAGCAGATCATGCGCGGCAACACGGCAGCGGGCATCTTCCTCTTTGGCGTATTCGTCGGGCTCTCCCTCGTCATCAGCGGAGCAGTGCACTAAGGAGCGGGCGCATGGAAAATATGGGACGCAAGGCTGCCATCCTCGCCGCTGCCGTCGCGGCCGTCGGTGCTCTTGGGGCAGGGTATTACTATCGTAACGACATTATATATAAAATATGTGACATCGTACATCCCGAATGGAATGAGGGCGAGGCACGTCTCACGGATGATCTCGATCGCCGCTGCAGCCTCCTCAACAACGGTGACGGTACAGAGACCGTGCTCTACGACAACGATACGGCGGTGACCTTCCGACGCGACGAGGGCGGCGACCTCGTCTGGCTGTACGGCACGGCGAGCATGATCGCCCCTCTGGCGGCAAACTACTTCGCCTTTCACGGGTTCTCCTACCCCGGCGGTCACATGGAGCTCGCGCAGATGACCTACCGCATCGACGGGACGCTCACGCCGCTGCCCGAGGCCATCCCCGTACGGTCGGGCAGGCATCATCGCACAACGGTCATCAATAGCGGCGGCGGTCGCGGAGGAAACAGCGACAACGACAACTACGAGCGGAACAAGAGCCGCCGCATCAAGGACATCAGCAAGCAGTCCGGCTTTGGACGGGCAGGCATCCGCTCCTCCTCGGGAGCATCATGATGCATCCAGCCACCTATATTGATCAGCTCGACCCTGCGATTTTCCCTTTTATCCAATACGCCGACTATGCAGATCGCTACCCCGCGCATACGATGCAGGCGTTTCCGGCATCATTCTACGAGGAGATGCGTACGGCATCGGCCGGGCTGTTCCGCGTCTTCTGCAAGGCCGCCGAGGTGCTCCAACGTGCACCGAACGACTTCGCACGCGCGATGGATATGCCGCGCGAGATTCTGCCCTATCTGCACACGGTGAACGCCTTTCACCTGCCGACGTGGCTCTCGCGGTTCGACTTCGTACTCGACGAGGCGCAGCAGCTGCACATGGTGGAGATCAACGCCGATACGCCGTGCTTCGTCATCGAGTCCTTCTACGCGAACGGCGTCGCCGCCGCATACAACGGACGCCGCGACCCAAACGAGGGGATGGAGGCGCAGCTGCGCGGCTTCCTCACGGAGGTACACAACCGTCTCTCCTCCCCCCTCGCCGATCTCGGACGGCGCGCGCTCACGCGGCGGCCGTTCGTCTTCTCTGCGTTCGACGACTACCCCGAGGATCTCGGGACAACGCTCTACCTCATGCGGCTCATGCAGGAGGGTGTCCCCCACGGCGACATCCGCTTTCTCTCGTTCTATGATCTCGCAATCGACGCGCATGGCATTCCGCTGGACGACAACGCATACGCATCAGCACTCTACCGTCTGCATCCGATGGAGATTCTCGTGGACGAGCGCACGGAGGATGATGCACCGCTCGGGACGATGTTTCTCGATCTCTACCGCGCAGGCAGCTTTGCCATGATGAACCCGCCCGAGGCGATTCTCCTGCAGAACAAGTCCTTTATGGCACTGGTCTACGCGCTCGCACGCACAGGGCAGCTCTTGACGCCCGAGGAATGTGCGCTGGTGGAGCGTTACCTCACGCCGTCCTATTTCGAGGACGATTTCGATGCGCTGCGGGACGGCACATACATCCGCAAGGAGATCTGGGGGCGCGAGGGAAAGAACGTCCGCCTCGTCGAGAAGCGCGGCGGACGCGAGGAGATGGTCTACGAGCGGCAGCCCGACAGCCCTGAGGAGATCATCTGCCGTGCGAGCAAGAAGGCCATGTATCAGGACTTCGTCCGTCAGCCGCGTTTTACGCATACGGTCGACTCGGGCAGCCTCACGGGCTGTCTGACGCTCTCGTGCTTCATGCTCTTCGGCGCCCCGTCCGCCGTGGGCGCACGGTTCTCCCCCGAGGAGATCGCGGGGACGGAGGCGTTCTTCGTCCCATTGGTCATCGCATAGCAAAAGGGGAATAGGCAAATCGCCTATTCCCCTTTTCGATCATCTGTGCTATCATATAGATAACGGCTGATGAGGGTCGGTCTCCCGCAAGGGAGGTGATGTGCGTGACGCTTTACGAAAAGCTATCGCTCGTGCTCGCGGCGGCAACGCTGGTTAGCAGCATCATTTCTATTCTGCTCAATCTTTAGTTGACAGAAAAAAGAACCGCCCGCGGTTCGCAGCGGCTCCTTCTTCAAAAATCTAATGATTCTAGAGGAGTGACCGACGCAACCACTCATCAGCCGCTCCTTTATGTCTCTATTATAGGTTTCGGCAAAGAAAAAGTCAACCGAGACCTTCCCCTAACGGAACATCTGTGTTATATTTGTAACAAGTGACTGACGCCCGTAGGTTTTCTCCCGCAAGGGAGGTGATGTGCATGAGTCTGTACGAAGTACTTTCACTCGTGCTAGCGGCGGCAACGCTCGCGGTCAACATCATATTCTTGCTTGTAAAATAGGCAAGAAAAAAGAACCTGCCGAATATTAGGCAACGACGGTTCTTTCTTCAAGTACTGAAGATATAGGGAGAGACCGACGTTCCGACGCGTCAGTCACTCTTTTCTATCCCTATTATATTCTACCCACAAAATCCTGTCAAGTGCGCTCGCTGCGCTGCCCTAGATAGCTCCCCGCGAGAAAGAGGACGAGGGAGGCGGTGATGCCGACAGAGATCGGATGCAGGCCGAGCGGTTTGATCCCGAGTGCCATCGCAGCGCAGTAGATGACCGTGCCGCCCGCCATCGCGGCGAGTGCGCCCGTACGGTTTGCCCAGCGCGTAAAGAGGCCGAAAACGAGCACCCAGAAGAACGCCGTCTCTAGGCCACCGAACGCGAACATATTGATGAGCCAGATGAGCGACGGTGGCGACACCGCCAGGATAAAGACGATCACGCCGAGCACGGCAGTGACCCCCATGGAGAGACGGCGCAGCCGCTCCTCGGGAACGTCCCTGCCGTGCTTTTGTGCGTGGTGGAGGTAGACGTCCTTCACCACGGCTGAGGACGCAACGATGAGTACGCCCGAGATGGTTGAGATGGAGGCGGCAAGCGGCCCGATGATCGCAAAGCCGAGCAGCTCCGGCGGCATGACATGCGCCATGAGCTGCGGGATCACGCTGTCGACGCCCCCGAGTGCCTTTGCATCCACGCCGAGCACGCCGCGCCCAAGCACGCCGACGAGGTTGACGGCGATATTCATAAAGGCAATAACCACCGTCCCGATGATCATGGCGCGGTGCATATCACGGCTGCTGCGGTAGCTGATACCGCGCACGACGGACTGCGGCAGGGCAATGGTGAGCGCCCCCACGAGCAGCCACTGCGAGACATAGAGCGAGATGGGCATACGCCCCTCCGCCGTTGGGGTCAGCATCGCGGGATGCGCCGTGCGCAGATTTTCCAAAATCGCAGCAAATCCGCCGCCCGCCGCGAGGACGTAGTAGAACAGCAGGACGATGCCGAGCATCATCACGATCGCACAGCAGGTGTCGGTGAGCGCAACCGCGCGGAACCCGCCGATCGAGGTGTAGATGACGACCACGATGCCAAAGAGCACGAGCCCCAGCTCGTAGGAGTAGCCCGTCACCGCAGCGAAGAGCTGCGCCCCGCCGACGAACTGTGCGACCATCGAGGCGGCGAAAAAGAGGACGATCACGAACGCCGCGACTGCCGCGAGCGCGTCTGACCGATAGCGGTGGCGGATGATGTCCACGATGGTGACGGCATGAATCCGCCGTGCAAGCCGCGCAATGCGCGTCCCGAAGATACCGAGCACGAGGAATATCGTCATGGTCTGAATGACCGCCATGTAGATCCAGCCGAAGCCGATCTCATACGCCATGCCGGGACCGCCGACGAAGGAACTGACCGAACTGTAGGTCGCGACCATCGTCATCGCGAGCACGAAGCCGCCGAGCGACTGCCCGCCGACGAAGTAGTTTGAGAGGAAGCCGCCCGCCGCACTCTGCCGCCGCACGTAGAAACCAAGCGCGAGCATCCCCGCCATAAAGCCGAGGAGCGGCAGGAGTACCATGAGATTCCCGTTCATCGCCGCGCCCCCTCTCCCGCCTCATCGTCGAGGGGAATATCCTCCGCCGTATGCGCGAGATAGACAGCGAGCACCGCGCCCGTGACGAGCACGCCGACCGACGACGTAACCGCCCAGAGCGGCAGTCCCATGACCGTCACGGAGACGGCAGACAGCCCGAATCCGAGTACGATCCAGATGAGCGCAAAGAGTACGCCCACTGCCGCAGTACGCCTCGCCTCACGGCTGATGGCGTCTGCCCTTGTTTCATCCTGCATGATGAACCTCCTATGAAATTGAATGATATGCGCCGTATCCCGGATGCGAGGCAGTCGCCCCCCGGGATATGGCAGATATGCCGTCACGCGGAACAGCGCCTGCGCGCGGCACGGGTTTTATCTTAACACATCTCATTTCCCCGTGCAAACCACACCAGCGATTTTCCTAAATATTTTGATGAATAGCGCACAGGGTTCCATCCAGTCAAGTCTTGAAGTAGATCTTTTTAATGTTTTTTTATTGTGCTCCTTGATTCCAGAGCAAAATCACGATATAATTTATTAGAATGGAATGAACGCTACATTAAGGAGGGGAACCCTATGACCATCAGGACAAAACTTCTGCTCATGGGTGCCGTCATGGCGATTCTTGTCGGCGTCATCTGTGCCATCGGCTACCACGAGTCAAAAACAGCACTCGAAGAGAGCACCTCGTCGGAGATTACCGCCACGGTGGACGTTGAGGCCGCCACACTGAACGGCTGGCTGCTCGAAAAGAAGCAGCAGGCGCAGAGCGCGGCGGATTTGCTCACCGCCATGGACGGCAATCCGATGCAGGGCGATCACAGTCTCCTGAGCCTCGCGTCCAGCGACAAGGAGGTCATTGAGTTCAGCCGCGGCTCCGAGGATGGCACATTTCTCTGCTGGGTGGACGGGGATATCACCGGAGAGATCGATCCGCGCACGCGCGACTGGTATAAAGATGCAAAGGCAAAGAATACGACCCTCTTTACC
>JABZYJ010000047.1 GCA_015265235.1 Selenomonas sp.
GTATTGTTCTGTGTGTTCTTACGATTAAAGAGAGGCTCGGCGACGACGGACTTGCGCAGATAGCCTTCCGTGTAGCCCTTTGCGATCCCCTCGTTAATCGCATCCTCCAGAAGACCACCCGTGATGTGAAGATCCTGTCCGACTTCGACAAACACAATGGTCATGCCCGTATCCTGGCAGTACGGACGATCCTCTGCGCGCGCGATCTCAGCGTTGCGGATGATCTGATCCAGAACGACCTGACCGACGGGCGACTCCTCTGTCTCCCGGCCCTTCTTGAGGCCTTCATAGACGTCGTCGGGGAGATAGTACGCCGCTTCTTTGCACATCTCGGCGACGTTCTCCGTGATTTCTTTTGCGGTTAGCTCTCGCAAAATAATCCCTCCTATAAATATAACTTATACACAGGTTAAGTAGACTATATCATATTTTTTTCTTGCTTTCAAGTCTTTCAGACTTCTTGTAACCCCTTGAGAAAAGTGAATCTCATTCAATTTCTAGCCGCCGATTTTTCCGTGAAACAAGAGCGCATTTTCTTATTTTATATCATTGTTTTTCTTTATTGTTTTATCATTTAATTAGAATCAATTTATTGTTTTTACCGTCCTTGTTATCACACATATAAATCCCATATCGTATGATATGGGATTTATATGATAAAATTTTTGAAAAATTTTTTATCTGAGGCGAATGAGATTCATCGTTGGCTCTTCCCCTGCTGTGAGACTTATCACCATAAAGGACCCCGCCGCCGCATCACGCGGACGAGCCACACTCCCGGGGTTGACTACCGTCACATCCCCCTGCTGCTCATAGAGGGCAATATGCGTATGCCCATAGACGGCAAGATCCGCCCCCGCCTCACGCGCAGCCGCAGCGAGCATCGCCGTATCAAACCGCACGTTGAAGAGATGCCCATGTGTGAGAAAGATGCGATGCCCGCCGGCCTCAACAACAGTCTCGTCATACGTGCCGTCCATGGGAAGGTCACAGTTGCCGAGGACACGCGCGACGCGCTTTCCCGTCAGTTCTTCCAATGCATCTGCATCGGCGGCATAGTCTCCTGCATGAAGCCACATCTCTGCCTGTGCTGCCTCGGGATACCGCAGCATCGCTTTCAGGCTCTCAATATCCCCGTGACTGTCACTGACAACTCCGATAATCATGCTCTACCTCGCGATCCTAAAAATGATTGGACGAAAGCCTTCTATGGCGATATCTCCCGCTGCAGCAGACGACGAATACGGCACACTCATGCACCGCCAAGGAGCGCACGCAGCTTTTCCTTCATCTGATCGAGTGCCGCTCCACGATGACTGATGGCGTGTTTTTCCTCACGCGAGAGCTCCGCCATCGTCCGTCCGTCAGCACGATAGAAATATGGATCGTAGCCGAACCCCTCCGTGCCGCGTGCTTCGGGACGAATAAAGCCCGTACACCTTCCCTCTGTCGACAGTTCCCGTCCGTCCTCGAGCGCGAGGACGAGCGCGCAGTGGTAGGCGGCGCAGGCGTTTTCCTCTCCGCGCGCGCGAAGCTCCGCGATCAGCTTCTGATTATTCGCCGCATCGTCGCCGTGTCCCCCCGCATAGCGCGCCGAGTAGACGCCCGGGGCGCCGTCCAGTGCCTCCACCGAGAGCCCCGAGTCATCTGCAAGCGCCGAAAGCCCCGTCTTGTCACGGTAGTACCGCGCCTTGATGCGCGCATTTTCCATGAATGTCGTACCATCCTCGACCGGCTCTTCGATCGTGCCGAGCTCCGGCTTCAGCGCATCGAGACGCGACAGCGGGACAAGGCGCACGGGCAAGCCGCGAAACGCCGTCTCCATCTCCCGCACCTTCCCCGCGTTGGACGTGGCGATCAGTATCGTCTTTTCCTTCATATTATCCCTCCCGTCCCGGCAGCCATGAGAGCACATCGCCAAGAGCGACCTTCTGCTGGTCGATCAGTGTGCGAATGCCCTGCTCACCGAGATCCAGCAGAGCGTTCAGCTCCCTCCGTGCAAAGGCGCGTCCCTCGCCTGTCCCCTGCACCTCGACAAAGGCACCTGCCCCCGTCATGACGATGTTCATATCGACCATTGCCGCAGCGTCCTCCTCATAGCATAGGTCAAGGAGCGGCTCATTCGCCGCATTGATGCCGACGCTGACCGCTGCCACGTAGTCGCGTACGGGGAAGATGCCGCGCTTCGCATAAAACGACGCACACGCCTCGACAAGAGCGACAAACGCCCCCGTCACCGATGCCGTGCGCGTCCCGCCGTCCGCCTGAAGGACGTCGCAGTCAATGTGAATCGTACGCTCACCAAGCGCCTTCGTATCGACCACGGCGCGCAGCGCCCGCCCGATGAGCCGCTGGATCTCCTGCGTCCGCCCCGACTGATGGCCGCGCACCGCCTCACGTGCCGTACGCTCCGCCCCCGCGCCCGGGAGCATGGAGTACTCCGCCGTCACCCAGCCCGTGCCCGTCCCCTTCAAAAAGAACGGCACGCGCTCCTCCACCGTCGCCGCACAGACGACGCGCGTATGACCGGTCTCAATGAGCGCAGAGCCGTCCGCATAGCGCTGATAGCCGCGTTCGATCCGAACAGGGCGCAGCTGGTCGGCACGCCGCAGATCTCTTCTTGGCATGAAACAATTTCTCCTTTATTGCGTTGACCAAAAGAGCGGGAAAAAGGCTCTCCTCTTCCCGCTCCGTTTCTCCTGTGCTGTTAGTGGCTCTCCTGATACTGCCGGTAGTTCTTGATGATGCAGATCGGGGTCTTCTGTGACGCATTGCCGAATGGGTTGTCGAGCAGCAGCTTTGCCGCAAGCTCCCCATTGAGTCCATTCGATACGCCGACCACACGCGAACGCTTGAGATCGTTGACATCCGCCACCATCGCGCCGAACGCCCCCACGCGCGTCCGTATACGCTCTGCCACCTGGTCCGCATCCGCAGGACCATAGACAATCGCCTTGTCAAACGGCGGCATCGTGCCGGTCACATCGTCAATCAGCGCCGTTTCTCTGCCGCCCCAGCGATAGAACATGCCGCCTTTTCCGACGAGCTTTGCGAGGAACCCGGCAAAGAGTGCAAAGAGCACACGCCCCGTCCCCTCCACATCCATCAGGGACTGCATCCCATGCGGACTGGCAAGACTGCCGTAGTCCGGAATAAAGCGACAGGCGAAACGCGCCGCACGAGAAATATGCAGCTGCTCGGGGAAGACAAACCGCCCCTGCGTAATCGCGACCACACTCTCGGCACAGCAGACCAGATCGTCCGCCGTCACCTGCTCTCCCGCATAGTACTCAATCGCATCCACAATGTCATCGGCATCTGTCAGGATGCGTGTCGGCACGGGAAGAATCTTCAGTTCAGCCATTCTGCACCTTCCCTTCCCGTACAAGCGCAACTCCGGCGAGCGCGGCAATCTCCGCCGCCGTCATCTTCATCAGCACCTTGGAATAATGCGCCGGCGTCCGCCCCGTCTCCAGACAGATCAGATCCATGCGAAAATCCACCATGTGGGCAATCGCATCATCGAGTGTATGCCCGTTCCGCCCCTCAATGGAGAGCTTGAGGGCAAGATTTATGCGCTGCTTTTTCTCTATCAGCGCCGCCTCGAAGTAGTCATCCTCGCGCGGTACCCCATTAAGCTCCACCTTGCCGCGCACCAATGCGCCGTCGTACTGCTCATAGGGGAGCTGAACACGCAGGATCGCATCCATGATCGTCCCGCACTGTTTCCCCTCGTTGGCAAAGGGGATCGTCGCACCGATCACCAGACGCTCGGGCGTCCGTTCCACGACGGAAAAGGGCGTCATCTCCTCTGTCTTCGGCACGATCACCTCCGTACCAAGATAGGCAAAGAGCAGCTTCACGCCCACATACACAATAAAAACGACTGCGATCAGCAGATGCAGCCACCACGAAAATTCAGATCCCAATGTCCCGTCCTTCTTTCTCCGCCGTCATCGCCGCTTCCATCGGCACATAGAACTCCTTGGGCAAGCGCGTAATATGTCCCGTATCGCGGTGCGTAAATACATTTTCTGAGAAGCCACTCACCAGCAGTGTTCCCGCCTGATTGAGAATGCGGTAGGAGAACACCATCTTGGCCTTTGTGAGCGCCGTCGCCGTCGTCTCGATCACCAGCTCATCGTCAAAATGAGCCGGTGCGTGGTACTCCGCACCGACCTTCGTGATCGGGAATACGTACCCTGCCTCCATCAATGCGCCCAACGTGATGCCGATGCGCCGCAAATACGCGACGCGTCCGATCTCAAACCAGCGGATGTAGTTCGCATGATGCACGACCGCCATCGCATCCGTATCGTAAAAATTCACCCGATGTGTTACCTCAACCGGCATGAAAACTCCTTTCAAACAATCTCTTCCATTCGCGCGGCACGCGCGAGATCCGCCTCCATGTACGCCAGCTCCTCCGCACGCACAACGGGACGCCCCGACGCAAAGAACGTGCAGTGTGCGGTCTGCGCACCGATTGGCTGCGTTCGCAGCCCCGTCCGCCGCGCGAGCTCCTCCACCGTTCCCTCATTCCCATCCACGAGGCGCACATTCTGCGGCAAAAGCTGCCGCATCGTATCCTTGAAATAGTTGAAATGCGTACAGCCGAGCACGATCGCAGAATAATCCGCAAAACGATACGGTGCAAACGCATCCCGCAGGTACGCCTCCACTGCCGAGGAGACGAACTCCTGCCGCTCCGCGAACTCCACCAGTCGCGGCAGGGCCAAGAGATCCACCAATCCGTTCGGATCGCAGGAGGAAATCAGTCGTTTCAGCTTCTCCCCATGCACCGTGATCGGCGTCGCCGTGACGAGCACGCGATGCTCCGCATCGTGCGTGAGCGCCTTCTTTACCGCCGGCTCCATGCCGATGATCGGCACATCGTAGAGGCGGCGCATCTCATCCACGGCAACGGAGGTCGCTGTATTGCAGGCAACGACCACGGCATCGGCGCGCTGCTGTTCGATGAGAAAACGAAATGCGGTGCGGACAAAGCCGCGCACGGCGGGAACAGATTTCGTCCCGTACGGCACATGATCGCGGTCGGCGTAGAAGATAAACTCCTCCGACGGCAGCACACGGCGTGCATGACTGAGCACCGTCAGACCGCCATAGCCCGAATCAAACAGCGCAATGCGCATCTGTCCATCTCCTCTTCTTGATTGAAACCGACGGCTCTATTATAGCAACTTCTTCCTTTTTTTGCCATATTTGACACAAAAAAGCCATAATAAGGCACCGGCTATGCACAGAGACGAGATTGGCAGAACTGTCTGCCTTGACAGAACAAATAGGATAGGATACACTTAGCGCGTCGTTAATTTCTATTAAAAAAAGAAGGTATTTCAGTGAAATTCCCACGTTGGTTGCTCATCCCGATTGTTCTTATTCTCCTGTGTTTCGCTACGGCGGCACTACTCATGTGCACATCGCCCGGCGTGCCCGTACTCAACTACCACCAGGTCGAGGACAAGGACGGCAACCCACTCACACTATACTGCGACCAGTTCGATCAGCAGATGGCATATCTCGCAGAAGAGGGCTACCATACGATCACGCTGGATGAGATGATGGACGCGGCGGAAAACGGCACGCCGCTCCCCGAAAAGCCTGTTGTCATTACTCTCGACGACGGCTACGTCGACAACTACGAGTATGCCTATCCGATCCTGAAAAAATATGGATTCAAGGCGACGATCTTTCTCATCAACGATTTCACGGGCGTCTACCCGAACTATCTGACATGGGAACAGATTCACGAGATGCAGGATTCCGGACTGATCGACTTTGAGAGCCACACGATGACGCATGCGAATCTCTCGGAGCTGACCTCGCGCGACGAGCTGCATCATGAGATTGCGGACTCCCGCGAAGCGCTCTCCAAGAAACTCGGCAAGGAGATCGACTACATTGCCTATCCGGGCGGACGCGTCACGGACGCGGTGGAAGAGGTCACCCGTGATGCGGGTTATCGCGGCGGATTCACCGTTCACTACGGACTATCCACCCCCACAGAGGGCGTCTACCAGATGGATCGCATTCCCATCTTCGGATGCAACACGCATACAATGACGCGCTTTAAGCTGCGGTTGGCATTCGCTCCGCTCATCGCACCATTTGAGGATCTGCGCCTGACCCTGCGTACATGGGGACTGGCACTGATTGGAAACTATCTCCCGATTCCCTAAGAACGCGGCAATATGTTTTTATATACTGCCTGCAAGTAGTAAAGCTGTCGGCAAATTATGTTAGCAAATGATAGACAAGTATTGTGGCATGTCACTCAATCCCTTTGTTTTCAAGGAGAATCTGCTAAGCATAATATTTTTGTGAAAAATCTGTAAAAGATTGAGACAGGATTCAAAAAATATGCTATAATTCCCGTATTGGTTATTGTGTTTAAGGAGGGCTTTTCATGGATTTTGAGGCACTGGTGAAAGCGAAGTTTGACGAGGCTTATGCGGCGACGGAGCATCCGAAGAAATTCTTCCTCACGGAGAACGGTCGTGGTGTTGTCGACGGCGGTGATATGTATAACGCTCTGCTCCACGATGTGCTCGATGTCGTTCAGCGTGCTGTTGTGGGTATCCTGAAGGACAGCCATCACAATCACTAAGAACCGAAAGAATGTGGCCGCCGCACAGTTCAGTGCGGCGGTTTTTCTGTTGTCATTCCCGCAAATTATAAATTCTCTCCCCCCTTTTCATCTGCTTCCAATTATGGTACAATACCCGAAAATAGGCGATTTTTCCTATTCATACAGAGGATGAATGGAAAAGGACGCATTTTCGTTATAGTTATCAAACTATTATAAATACACGTTATTCTTTCGTGTTTCAGGGGAGGATGTACTATGTTTTTTTCATCACGCAAGGATGCAGAGGCGCAAATTTCCACCTCTTCACCCGGGCATGGCGACGCCAAGGCGCTGGAAAAGTATCTGCATGATCTGATCGACGGCGGACTGACCACCCCCGCCCCGACCATCCGCAGTCCGGAGCTGCAGAACATCACGCGGCTCATTGCACAGTTCGCCCAAAAGCAGCGGGAGACGCTGACAGAGCTCTCCCTCGACATCAACAAGTCGGTCGCCGAGACGGTACACGCCTCTGTCCAGCTCAACGAACTGGCGCGCGAAAACCGCGCTGTCGAGACGAATGTCAAGGAGCTGGTCGACGTCGTATCCTCGATGGCAAATGACATCGTACATCTCGCAGAGGTCGTCTCCGAAACGGCAGATCAGACAGGTGCGGGCAAGGAATCAATGGCTCTCACGCAGACACGCATCCATGAGGTCGCCAAGGAGACGGATGCGGCACAGAGTGGGCTCACGGAGATGACACAGGATGTAGAGTCGCTCCATGAGCGCACAGCGAGCATTGACAACCTCGTCGTCACGGTCAACAGCATCGCGGAACAGACAAATCTGCTCGCACTCAACGCCTCCATCGAGGCAGCACGTGCCGGGGAGCATGGACGTGGCTTTGCTGTCGTCGCTGATGAGGTGCGCAAGCTCGCCGAACAATCCAAGAACTCCGTCGACGAGATCCGCGATCAGCTGACAAAGATCCGCACGGGGGTCGAGCAGATCACGGGTGCATTCCAGCACATGGACAACTCCTTCCGTGCAAACGTCGATGCCGTTGAACAGGCATCCGACGAGACGGGAAAACTCACCTCCGTCTTTGACACCATCAACCACACGATCGACGACCTCGCACCGCTCGCCCAGCGGCAGTCAGCGTCATTCCAAGAGATGAACGCGACACTGCAGTCCACTGTCAGCGACGTGGTAAAGATGACCGAGGGCTCACGCACCTGCAACTATAGCATCTACGACTCGACACGCAAGGTCAACGACGTACGCATGAAGATCGGCGGTCTGAAGCTCGGCTTTGGACCAAAGGAGATGATCGACTTTGCCAAGACTGACCACATGGTCTGGGGCATGAAGATCCATCAGCTCATCTGGGGCAATATCGACCTCAAGGCGGCTGACGTTGAGAACCATGCAATCTGCCGCCTCGGAAAGTGGTACTTCTCCGAGGGCAAGGAGAAATATGGTCACATGCCCGAGTTCGAGAAACTCGGCGTCGCGCATGAGAAGTTCCACAAGCTCTGCGCCGCAACGATTACGGCGTATTACAATCACAAGACGGCTGAGGTGGATCAGAACCTACCCGAGATCCAGCGCATCTCCGACGAGGTGATCGGCTATCTCGACGCGATCAAGAAAAAAATATAAGTTAGTACGAAAAGAGAGCAGTAATGCGAAGATAGAATCCTCGCATTACTGCTCTCTTTTGTATTGTCAGCCCTGCTCGTAGTGGAATGGCTCAAGCTCCCAGAGAACACCCGTAATCTGCTCCACATCCACATCGGAGAATACACGCAGCGTCGGACGCACATCCTCCTCGGGGAAGATCGCAACGGTTGCTGCCTCCTCACCATACTGGAAGAATGCCTCGACAGCACTACGGTCAACGTAGATGCGCAAGGAAAGAGTATGATCGACGTAGAGCTTAAAGATGCGCGTACCGCGTCCCCCCTGCCGCATTTTCGTGCGGTCGATGGTCATGACCTGCTCCAGACGGTTGTAGCGGAACACCAATTTCTCCGCCCCATAGACCAACTCCAGCGCAACGGTGTAGGCCTCCCCCACCTCGATGTCGAGCAGCAGCTCTGTGAGGTCAAAGAGCTCTGTCTCGAAATGGCTCGTTTGCCCCGCCTCCAGTGTACGCTCTGTCTCGCGGTGGCGCAGTGCCTTCAGCTCATGTACCGGCTCGGAGAAGATATGCCCCTGACGCAGTGTCAGCACGCGCGGCAGCGTGAGGCTGTGCATCCAGCCCTCCGCGCGCGTCGGATAGTCGTCCTCACGATCAGGCATCCCCATCCAACCGATGAGAATATGCCGCCCCTCATGCGTCACGACCTGCGGTGCATAGAAGTCAAACCCGTGGTCGAGCTCCTTGAACCGCCCGTGCATGAGCATCTCCATCGCGTCCATGGACGCATGCCCTGCGATATAGCCGGACTGATAGAGATTCTGGCGGTCGTAGGCACGCGCGGGCACCCCCTGCGGACAGAAGAGCAGGACGTCATAATCCCCGAAGGAGAGGAGGTTCGGACACTCCCACATATAGCCAAAATCCTTCAGCTGTGTCTTCAGCTCGCCGCGGTACACCCAGCCGTCCGCCGTCTCGCGGTAGATGAGGACACAGCCGCGCTCATCCTCTGTCTGCGCCCCGATGATGAGATAGCGTACGCCGTCGCGCTCAAACAGATAGGGATCGCGAAAATGCGCCGTAAAGCCGGGCGGCGGCCCATCGATGATGATCTCCTCTTTTTTCACCATCCCCGTCGCCTTCGTATACGTACCGAAGCGCTGCACGGAGCTGCGATGGCCCTCCGCATCCTTCGCGTTGCAGGTGTAGAGGACGCGCAGCCGCCCGTCCTCCTCCGCAGCGCACCCCGAGTAACATCCGTCCTTATCATGTGCGTCGCTCGGCCACAGGGCGAGCTGGGGCACGCTGTAGGTACAGAAGTCACGTGTCTTCGTGTGTGCCCACGATTTATTTTTATGCGCACAGCCGAAGGGATTCCACTGATAGAAAATATGCCAGCCATTGTGGTAGGCGAGCCCGTTCGGATCGTTGATCAGTCCGAATGGCATTTCGAGATGAAAGCGATTGTGACGGCGATCGGTGAAGGGGAAGCCCTCCGCCAACCGTGCGTCGATGTCCCGCTTGTCAAAATTCTCCACAGCACTCACTCCTCCGGGCGAAAGACGACAAAGGTCAGACCAAAGGCGACGGCAAAGCCGATCACGTTGACGAGGATGTAGGCGGGCAGATGGTCAAGATAGAGCAGCGTCCCGGGCAGAACGGTGATCCCCATGCCCGTCCCCGCGAGATGCAGGAAGCCCGCCACTGCTCCCGCGCACGCCCCGCCGACCAGACCGCAGATAAACGGGCGCATAAAGCGCAGGTTAATGCCGAAGATCGCAGGCTCTGTGATGCCGAGGAAGGCAGGAACAGCCGAGGAAATATAGAGGGCACGCTTTTTTGCATCACGGGTACGCGCTGCGACTGCAACGGCGGCACCGCCCTGTGCCACAATCGCACCGGTAATGATGGCGTTGAACGGGTCAACGCCTGTCGATGCGAGAAGCTGCACCTCAAGCGCGTTAAACACATGATGCACGCCGAACACGACGATCACCTGATGCAGACCACCGACGACAAAGCCGCCGATGCCGTACGGCAGCTCCAAAAAGGCACGTACCGCGCCAAAGACACCGATCTCAAGCGTGTGCATGATCGGTCCGATGATGAGGAGCCCGAGCAGCATCGAGACGAATAGCGTGAGGAACGGCGTGACAATGAGGTCAATGATGTCGGGCACAAAGGTCTTGAACCATTTCTGCAAACGCGCCGCAAAGATACCAAGCACGAGGGCGGGCAGAACCGAGCCCTGATAGCCGACCACGGGAATCGGAATCCCGAAGATCTCCATTGAGAGAGGGACGGCATCCCCCGCCGCAATCGCGTAGGCGTTCGGCAGCTGCGGAGCGACGAGCATCAGACCGAGCACAATGCCGATGACCGGCGTACCGCCGAAGCGGTTCATCGTCGACCAGCAGACGAGCGCGGGCAGGAAGGCAAAGGCCGTATCTGTCAGGATCTGACTCATGCGCAGGAGATTTTCGTTCATCTCGATGCCGAGACTCTGTGCCATCCCGCGCAGCCCCATGAAGAGTCCTGTCGCCACGAGCACGGGAATGATGGGGACAAAGACGTCGCCGAGGGTGCGTGAGACCTTCTGCAGCGGCGACATCTGCTCGTATGCCTCCTGCTTTCCGCTGCCCGCAGTCGAGCCAAGATTCGTCCCCGCGACGAAGGCGTCATAGACCTTGTCGACAAATCCCGTCCCGAGGATGATCTGATACTGGGCGGCGGCAAAGAACTGTCCCTTCACGCCGTCGATGTTCTCGATCGCCTTCTCGTCGATGCGCGTCTTGTCGTTGACGATCAGGCGCAGACGTGTCGCACAGTGCTCAGCACTGCGGACATTCCCCGTTCCGCCGACATACTTCCAGATCAGCTTGGCGACGCGCTCTTCCTTTGGCAGATTCGGGTCAATGTCGTCCTCTGCCGCCTCCTCTGCCGCAGCCGGTGCCTCCGCCGTGGCTTCTGCATTGTGAGAGGAAATTTCTGCCCCATCCGACGCCAACGTGATCGTCCCATAGTCTGCCGCATTGGTCACAAGGATGGGCGTCGTCGTCTCATAGCCGGCCGCGCGGATGGCGGCGGGATCGAACTCGATCAGCAGCTGCCCCTTCTTCACCGTATCGCCCTGCGCCACATGCGCAGTAAAATGCATCCCCCCGAGCTTCACCGTATCCACGCCGACGTGGATGAGGATATCCACGCCATCTGCCCCGTGAATCCCAATGGCGTGCTTCGTCTCAAAGAGCACAGTTACCTCGCCGTCCACGGGAGAGACTACACGGCCCTTCGGATCGGCTACCGCCGCACCACGCCCCATTGCCCCGCTTGCAAAGGCAGGATCCGACACCTCCGACAGAGGGATCAATCGTCCCTGCAGAGGACTGTCCAAACGAATGTCCTTCATATAGTTTCCCCCTTATGGAAACGCCGATATATTCGGCACTTCCTTAGACCCCCGCGCCCCATGCGCATATCCTTCTAAAATTTTACTAATTTTCCTTTTCATTGTCAACGGAGACCGCCTAATCTCAGCATAATCAGCAAAATTATTTTACAACCCAGAGGCCATGTGATAGAATAACTATGGAAAGTTTTATTGTATACCATGGGGAGGGCATAAGAGATGGCTGTAAAGTATGAAGTCAGTGTGACTGCCATCGGCAAACTGGCGCGCAAATTCCTCGAGACCAACAGCAGCATCATTCTGCTGGACGAGGGAGCACACCCCAATCTCGCCGAGATGGTCATTGAGCACACATCAGGCGATCTGAAGAGCGACATCACCGTCGGAGATACGCTGACGCTTGGAAAGCAGAAATATAAGGTCACACGCGTCGGTGAGAACGCGAATGACACGATCCGCGACAGCGGACACTGCACGCTGCTCTTTAACACAACAGGCTCCATGCCGGGGCAGATCGAGCTGGAGGGTGGTCCCGTTCCTCCGATCTCGGTTGGGATGAAGTTTTCCTTCTCCGGGAAATAATACAATAGAGTTTGTGAGAGCCAGATCAACCGCGATGCACTCTGGCTCTTTTCTGTACGCATAATGAAGGAGAATATCCATGAAAAAAATACTCGCCGTATTGCTTGCCGCGCTGCTTCTTCTCACGCTCGGCTGCGGGAGTAAAAATACGGCAGTTGACGATGCAGAGGAAGAGCATGCTGCCCTCGATCTGTCCCAGCCACTGAAGCCCCCCGCTTCCTTTGAAGGAAAACGCGTGCTCGTCGCATTCTTCTCGCGCGCAGGGGAAAACCACGAAGTCGGCTACGTCGAAAAGGGAAACACGGCGCTTCTTGCTGAGCAGCTTGCAGCGCTTATCCATGCGGATGCCACGTTCGAGATACAGACTGTCATCCCCTACCCCATAGACCTCAAGGAGATGACAGAGGTGGCAAAGCAGGAGCAAGCCAAACAGGCACGTCCTCTGCTCGCATCAAAGGTCGATGATATGGCACAGTACGACATCATCTACCTCGGCTATCCGACTTGGTATCAGGATCTTCC
>JABZYJ010000048.1 GCA_015265235.1 Selenomonas sp.
GCCCTGTGCAAAGCCCCCGCTCCTGCGCTTTGACAACGTATCCATGCACTTTGATGGGGATGCCGCACGGACACAGGCCGTCGATGCCATGACCTTCTCTCTGTACGAGCGCGAACGCCTCGGTCTCGTCGGTGCGAGCGGCAGCGGCAAGTCCACCGCAGCAAAGCTCCTCACGGGACTGCTCACCCCGACAGAGGGACGCATCCTGCTCGCAGGAAAAAACATCGTCGGCGCATCGGGCCGTGCGCGCAGAGAGCTCTGCCGCCACGTCCAGATGGTGTTTCAGGACGCACACGGCTCGTTCAACCCGCGCCGCAGCATCGGTGCAGCGATCAGCGAGACCATCCATAACCTCTGCCCCCCCGATGAGCAGCCCACCGATCACCGCGTCGCCGCCCTCCTCGAGGAAGTGGAACTCCCCACCTCCTACGCCGCGCGGTATCCGCACGAGATCAGCGGCGGCGAGTGTCAGCGCGCCGCTATCGCACGCGCGATGGCAGTATCCCCTGACATTCTCATCTGTGACGAAGCGACCTCGGCGCTCGACACCTGTGTGCAGGAGAAAATCATCGCACTCCTCTGCCGCCTGCAAAAAGAACACGGCATGAGCCTCCTCTTCATCTCCCACGATCTCCCCCTCGTCAGCTCCATCACCGACCGCATCCTCATCCTGCGGCACGGGCGCATCATCGAGCAGGGCAGAACGGCAGACATCCTGCGGGCACCGCACGAGCGCGATACCAAAGAGCTGCTGCACGCCGTATTGTAGGGAAGCACTGATAATTCCCTAAAAAAACAGCGGACGGAAATGCACTTCCGTCCGCTGTTTTTTTATGCAATTACGGATAAACAAGCTCCCTATCTCCCCACTGCGTAAAAAATCACATGTGTGCCATCCTCGGAGATGCCGATGATGTCCGCACGCGGGCGGTCAAAATCATCGCTGTTGTTCCACACATAGAAGGCATACTTCCCCGTCAGCTCCTCCCACTTTGCCGGATGCGGCGTATAGTCAAAGAAGATGCGCTGCCAAAGAGGAAGTGCGGCAAAGCGTGGAAGCACCTTGCTCTCATCCACCACGATCCGCGGCACACGGATCGTATCGTTGATATAGGGATGGCGTGTGCGCCGTTCCGATCGCTCACGCCCCTGCAGCTCATATTTGCGGATATTTTCCTTCGTATCACCAAAGGAAAGATACGACTCATCCCATCCCCGCCCAAAGCTGACGCGGCTCCACACCACAACATCATACGCCGTCGACGGAATCTCGCGTGGGAAAAAGTCCCGCCGGATCTCCGCATAGTTCTCCCGCCCATTCGGCGAAAAATCGGAATAGAAAAAATACCCGATAAAGATCGATGCCGTTATCGCTCCGACCACACAGAGCGAAAAAGCGATGCCGATCATCAGCTGACCCCAGCCACCGAGCCTGCGCCCGAGGAAATAGACCAAGAGCGTAAGAATCGCCATCAGGACAGCGACATAGGCGGAGCCAAAATCTTGGATAAATCCACAGCAAAAAAGACCGATTACCAGAAAGGCCGCTGGCGGACGAAACGCACGCAGATCCTCCCATAATATCTGCGCAATACGAAAAAACCTCCTGAATTTCTGCATAACCTCCCCCTCACATTTTCTAATCTCTCTATCATGCGTATCATACCATAAACACAACAATAATAAAAGCGTCTGCCATGCACGACAGACGCTTTTTTCAAAAATCCATGATGACTGGCTTATACCGCCGCACCCTCAATGCCAAACGCTCTCATGTCGTCCGCCACGTTCGTGATGCCGCCGATGCCAAACGTCTCCACGAGTACCTTCGCCACATTCGGCGAGAGGAACGCGGGCAGCGTCGGACCGAGGTGGATGTTCTTCACACCGAGGTGGAGCAGGGCAAGCAGAACGATGACCGCCTTCTGCTCATACCACGCGATATTATATACCACAGGCAGCTTGTTCACATCGTCGAGCCCGAACACTTCCTTCAGCTTCAGTGCGATGAGGGCGAGCGAGTAGGAATCGTTGCACTGTCCCGCATCGAGCACACGCGGAATGCCGCCGATATCGCCGAGATTCTTCTTGATGTACTTGTACTTTGCGCAGCCAGCCGTCAGGATCACCGTATCCTTCGGCAGTGCCTCAGCGAAGTCCGCGTAGTACTCACGCGACTTCATACGGCCGTCGCAGCCCGCCATCACGACGAACTTCTTGATCGCGCCGCTCTTAACTGCCTCGACGACCTTGTCCGCCACAGCAAAGACCTGCTCATGGGCAAACCCGCCGACGATTTCGCCTGTCTCGAGCTCCGTCGGGGGGGCGCACTTCTTCGCGCACTCAATCACGGGTGTGAAATCCTTCTCGCCGTTCACGAGAGGAATATGCGTGCAGCCCTCAACACCGACCGCCGCCGTCGTAAAGAGGCGATCCTTGTAGCTGTCCTTCGGCGGTACAACGCAGTTCGTCGTCATGAGGATCGGTCCGTTGAACTTCTCGAACTCCTCCTTCTGCTGCCACCACGCATTGCCGTAGTTGCCGACGAGATTGTCGTACTTCTTGAACTTCGGATAGTAGTGCGCGGGGATCATCTCGCCGTGCGTGTAGACATCAACGCCCGTGCCCTTCGTCTGCTCAAGGAGACGCTCGAGATCCTTGAGATCATGTCCCGAGATGAGAATGCCGGAGCGGCTGCCGACGCCGAGCTTCACCTTTGAAATCTCGGGGTTGCCGTAGCTCTCCGTATTCGCCTTGTCGAGGAGTGCCATGCCCGCAACGCCCCACTTGCCCGTCTCAAGGACGAGCGCCGTCAGCGCATCGCCGTCCAGTGTATCATCCAGCAGTTTCGCGAGCGCACTCTGCGTAAATGCATCGACTTCCTCATTCTCGTAATCAAGAGCGTTTGCGTGCTCCATATAGGCTGAAAGGCCCTTCAGACCGTACATCGTCAGCTCACGCAGGCTGCGCACATCCTCATTCTCCGTTGCGAGCACGCCGACCATCTTGGCCTTCGCCGCAAAGTCCGCACGTGCGCCCGTCCACTGTGCCGCTGCGGGAAGTCCCGACGCGTCGCCGAGCTCGTGCAGGAGCTGTGCCTTCAGTGCGAGGCTCTCCTCGATCACATCCATGATCGCCTCACGGTCAAAATTGGCATTTGTAATCGTCACAAACAGATTCATCGTAATGCGATGATTTATCTCCACCGAGACCTTCTTGCCCGCTGCACGCAGCGCCGTCGTCACCGCGCCAAGCCCCTTCGTCACATAGACGAGAAGATCCTGCATCTCCGCGACATCCGGCTTCTTGCCACAGACCCCCTGCACCGTGCAGCCCTTGCCGCCCGCCGTCTCCTGACACTGAAAACAAAACATCTTAGCATCCATAGATAACTCTCCTTTGCGAAAATCCACATTTCTTGTGTCCGATTATAGCAAAGGGAATACTCCATCGACGTAACATATGTTACTAGGGAATAATCAATAGTAGTTCTCAGTTTATATAATCCTGCACTGGGAAGCTCTCATCAAACGCCTGTATATCCGCCAGTGTATCAAATTCATAAATGATGCCGTCTGCGTACTCCCGCCGCTCGAGCGTGAGTTCCTCAATATGGCGCATATAGAACTGCTCCCAGAGCAGGCCGCGCACGGATGCATCCTGCTCATACGCCTCGTGCAGGAGCGCAGCGAAATGCGTGCTGAACGCCCGTGAGAAGTATGCCTGCCCGAGCATATACCATCCATGTGCTCCGCCGATTTGCACGTCGGTGATGCGTCCATCGTCGTCCACGGTGAGATAGTACTCCTCGCTGGGTGCATCGCCATACACCGATGCATAGTAGGAGCGGTAGACATACGGTGTAAAAACATTCTCCGTAAAGTAATTGTCTGCCGAGCATATATAGGTATTATCGAGCACGTCGAGCACGCGAAAAAGGGACGACGTATTGTTACAGCAATGATAGTCCTCATTGTCGACCAGATGAATGTGCGGATCCGATGCCAGATAGGAAAATTGTTCCTTCAGATATCCGACGACGAGGTATATATCTGCAATCCCTGCCGCACGAAGCTGTGCGATCTGACGCTCGACCAGCACCTCACCGCGGACGCGCAGAAGCCCCTTCGGCGTACGGTCTGTGATGGGCGCAAGACGACTGCCGTAGCCCGCCGCCATCAGCACCGCATTCGTCACGCGATAGGGGGCAAGGCGTTCCGCTGCCTGTGCCCGCCGCACGGCATCCTCCGCATCAAGCGATGCGATTGCCGCATCAAATGCATCTTTGGTCATATCGTCTCCCATGCGTCAATCCGCTCCATGCGCAGGATGCGGATACAGTGATACAAGAAGGACTCCGAGAAAGACGAGGCCGCAGCCCAGCACCATCTGTCCCGAGATCTCCGCCCCGGCAATGCCCCACTGCAGCAATACGCCCCATATAATATAGGTCGCATTCGTCGCCATACCGCGTGCACAGCCGATGGCACGATTGACCGCATACCAGAGAAAATAGGACGCGCCCGCAACAGCGCCTGCGGCGGCGAGGGTCATAAAGGGCAGCGGAGCTGCGGAGAGTATATGCAGAGGCGCATCGTCCGAGAAAAAAGCCAGTGTGATCGTCAGCAAAATTATGCCCGAGATGCACTCACGCAGCGTAATGGCAAGATCCGGCTCGATGTCCGCCATGCCGCGTACAGCCAGCACAATCTCACCGCCCCAGCAGAGGGCGGCAAGGAGCGCACACGCCATCCCCGGGAGGAGGAGCAGCGGCGCACTATCCGGCGCCACAGCCCCCGTGATCACTCCGCCGGCAACAGCAAGAACGATACCGATACCCATGCGCAGGGTGACCTGCTGATGCAGGAGCAGGCGCGCCAAAAGACAGCCAACAACAGGATAGAGGGCCGAGAGTGCCAGCGCATAGGTCGGTCCCGCCCACAGGATGCCAAGGCAGTAGGAGAGCTGACCAATCGGCCCGCCAAGCAGGGCGGCGGCACAGAGAAAGAGGCCGGATCGGCTAATGACCGTACGTATTGCACGAAATGTCCCGCGCAGACCATTCACCGCGAGCAAAAAGATCGCGGCACTCATATCGTTGACTGCCGTACAGGCGAGCGGAAAACCAATGCCGACAACAAGCCCTGCCCCTGCCGCCGATGCACCGACACCGTAGAGATAGTTGTTGCAGCCCCAGAGGAGCCCGCTCACGATGCCGAGCATCACCCACATCGGATAGCGTACCATCACAGCATCTCCCACTCTTTCCGCGCTTTGACGGCGTATTCCTTCGCGAAGCGGAATTGATTCTCTTCGTACGAACCGAACGTCACGCCGAGCGAGCTTTTATAGACACTCCAATCGTACCAGAGGAGTCCGCCCACCGCCATATAGGTATGGACGCGTGCACGCAGCAGAGCATCAAAGCCCTCAGGGAAGTATGCCGCGATGAGCTGCTCTGTCTCCTCCTCACAATAGTCGGCATAGATGGAAAACATGGCGATGTCAATCAGCGGATCTGACAGGCCTGCATACTCCCAATCAATCAAATAGGGGCGCTCACGCCCCTCCACAAAGAGGAAATTATCCGAGACGGCATCAATATGGCAGAGTGTCGCCGCCTCCGCCAAAAACGGAGCGACAAAGGAGCGAAGCGAAAATACCTGTTCCCGCACGGCTATGTAGGTACTGCCTCTGCGAGCCTCCGCCGGCATCAGCGACTCATAAAAGAGCAGCTCGGCAAACGGGTCAAATACTTTCACGCCGCGCAGCCTGCGCTCATGAAAGGAACGCAACGCAGCCATGCAGGAGGCAACCTCCTCCGCATTGTGTGGGTCACAGACATGGGAGTGCTCATAGTAACGCGAGATCTTATACCCCGGCTGTGTGCTCAGTGCCACGATGCGTTCCGTGATGCCCGTGGCAGACAGGAGCTCATAGACCGCCTTCTCGTTTTCGCGGTCGATCAGACGCTCCGTGCCCTCTCCATTGCAGCGAAAAATATACTTTTTTCCATCCGCAGTAAAGAGGAACGAATCATTCGTCATACCTTCCTTCAGCGGCAGAAGAATCCCTTTGGCGGCACTCTGCCCAAAATGCAGGCGAATCGTCCGCCGGATCAACTGCTCCTGCGCTTCATTCATCGAATCCATTCCTCTTTCTTGTACATTAGGGAAACACTGATACGCGCAACAGCGGATGAAACAAGATCAAAATCCCATCCGCATCTCCTGAAATATGGCGCATACGTCACGATAAAGCCCATCCGGCCAGAGATCGACCTCCATCGGCACAGGCAGCTGCAGCGGATCGGCGACCAGGAGCATCGCAAGAACGATGCAGCTACGCCGTTCACGATCCGCCTCAGCGGCATAGAGCTCAACAAGCGTTTTCTGCAGCTCGTTCTCTCCCCATGCCACCGCATCACCGCGCAGCCGCAGCGGCAAAAGAGCTAGATACCCGTCATACCAAGGCTGTGTCCGGAACGCGGCAAGCCGTCCCGCAGGCCATCCTGCGATCTCGCCAATCAACTCTTTCTTGCGGTCAAAAATCCACCGTTCCGCTGCATGCACATAAATGATCTGCGGCGACAGCCCCTCCGCAAAATCCTGCTTCAGGCGTGCCGCAATACGCCCTGACGCACCCGTATGCTTCGCACGCATTTCAGCGACTATCTCGCGTCGGCGCGGTGCGGCAGGATCCTCTCCGCGAATCAAATGCAGGAGATGCGTCTCCACCTGTTCCCATGTCTCTGCCACATAGCTCCCCTCAAGCATCAACGTATAGTCCTCCGACAGATCGGGGTCATGCGGGCAATATATCATCGGCCGATCCATGAGGAAAAAATTCATATTGATCGACGAAAAATCAGTGAGCAGAATATCCGCCGATGTAAGCGCATCAAACGGCGTCTGACGGCTGTCATCCAGCGCAATGCCATGTGTCTCAAGGAGTGCTTTATAATCTGTCAGCTCCTGCTCCGTCATATAGCCGCGCTGGAGCATGTGGCGAAACATCAGCGGATGCGGACGTATGGCAAATTTCACACGATCACTGCCGTGCTCCGCCGCAAATCGCGTGAACGTATCCCGATAAGCAAGGAAATGGCTGCCGCCCGCCGGTCCATCCATCGTCCATCGTGGTGTCCAGAGCACACGCGTTATCGTATTCTCTTCCTTGTACTGACGAAGATATGCCTCAAAGCCAGGATATCCTAGATCCTCAAAGTGTTGTAACCCAATCGACGTGTTTTCTTTGTAGGAAGCGTCAAGCATGGACTTTTCTTCGTGTGAGTCGCAGAATTGAAACGACAGATAGGAAAAAAAGCCGTCCATCTTCACTTCACTTTGCAGAAAGAACTTTGTTCCCTGTGTCCCATAGGGGATATAGCAAAGCTTTGCGATCTTCGCAAGTTCCGACGTTCGCGTCCCACGGAGCAGACGCAGCCCCTCATACGGAATGGCGAGAAAAATATAGTCTGGCTCCAGAATACGGAGATCAAGAACATTGGTGAAATCATAGACGTCAGGATATTGGTCATGAAAAAAATGCCACTCGTCCTCATCATACCGCCCAGCGCACCTGCCCGCCTCGGCATCCATCGCACGATAGGTCGGAAGCAGAACGATAATGACCTCCGCTTCCTCATCCTGTGCAAGAGCATCATACACTGGTGACTGCTTATCCCAGACACTGGCATCCTGTACGAGAAATACGACCCGCATTTTCTTCTGTACATGCTGACGATTGTGCATCTCCTGCAGATAATACGCCGCAATCTGCGGATGATAAAATACATGATCCTCCATCGTCATCCCTGTCTTTCACGCCTGTTTCTCCGTGCTGCATCAATACGATTTACCGCCGTTTCCCGTACACTGCACCAGTCTGCCCGCCGCCGCAGATATTCGACCTGCTCCATCCCGTTTACGATGCGTTCCTCCGGAAACTGCATTTCCCCTTCATTCCGGCGGAATCCATATTTCTCATGATAACGGAGCGATGCGGCATTTTCGCGTACAATGTGTGCATAACATACGTCCACACCTAATGTATCGTATACATAGTCAGCAAAAAGAAGTGTCGCCTCGGCAAAATGCGCGCTTCCGCGATAGCGGTGGTCCCCGACGAGCAGACGTCCCGTGATGCAGCGATGCCGCTCCGCGTCATGATCCGTCCAGCCCATGGTCGCAAAGGGTGTATCATTCTCCTTGTCAACGACAACGAGCAGCCCCTGCGTGTCATCAGCCATATAGCGCTCATACCATGCACGCTGCTTTTCCATATCGAGATGGAACGGCTGATTGAGATATTGATTGTTCACAGGGTCGTTACGCCATGCGATGATATACGGGAAATAAATCGCTGAGACCTCTTCCAGATTGACCATACAACCGCTCAGATGATGCTGCACATCTCTCTCCTCTGTAAACGGTACAATAATCTGCCATACCTATCTGGCAAATACTGCGTCCGCATGCACCAACTTGGTCAGCTCTGCCGGATCAACATTCTGCCAGTATGCGCCGTTGTCCAAAAGGAGCTGTGCCTCTGCATAGTAGGCGGCGCGCCGCTGCTCATACGACGGGCCTGCATCATGCCCATCTTTTTGCGCGCCAAAAACCATATCCAAAATCTCACGGTGCCGCTCGATGATAATCTCCAACGTCACTTTACTGTCATGCAGCAGGCGCTTCTTCCACACTTCCGATACGCTGTCAGATATTCCGCTGCCATAATGATACCAAATCAGATTCCGATTCCAAAACCCAAGGGGAATATCATCGGCGATCATGATCGGGTAGACAGCGTCCTCCGTATAAACAATACGCCCGCATATCATCTCCGTATAGGCTATGAGAACATCTCGTTCTCCCATAAAGGCAGCACCGACGCCATAATCCTGATAGACTAGATAGGCCTCCTTGATGGCAGAAATATCCTTTTCCAAATAAGGGCGCAGCTGAAATGGCTGCATGCGGTTGACCAGCTGGTATACACCATTCATCACCACGTAATAGCACGCCCGCCCAAATGCAATTTTATACTTCTCGCCCTGCATGAAATTTATCATCTCCGCCAATACGGTATCGGCGTATAGATAATCACCGGGCGAGATCAGCTTGACATACCGACCACTGGCAGCTTTATATGCGTTCAGTGCATTCCGAACGGTGCCCACATTCACTGCACTGCGCACGATGCAGTAATCCTCGATATCATGCTCCGCCATCCACGCCTCGATCTCTTTCTGACGGAAATCCGGCGTACCGTCATCCGCAATGATGATCTCACAGGTACAGCCCTTCTGGCGAATCACGGATGTAAGCGTAATAAAGAGACTCTCATAATCCGGGCGATAGGTAAGGACACAGACCGAAACATCATACAACTGCGTTGAGGAGGGCATCATCATGTATATCCTTTCTGCATCATACGCACTGTGCTGCAGGTGGATGATACCCATTCACGGTATCGATCACATAGGCGATCTCGTCTGTCCGCATGCCGTTAAAGATCGGCAGGCTCAGCACCTCATCGGCGTACTGCTCCGCGCGCGGAAAACTGCCGCACGTGTGCCCGAGATACGCATAGCACTCTGCGAGATGCGGCGGGATGGGATAGTGGATCACCGTCTCGATGCCATGTGCGTGGAGATACGCCTTAAAATGGTCGCGTGACGACGTGCGGACAACGAACTGATGATAGACGTGCTCCGCCCCCTCACGTATCTGTGGGAGAAGAATGTGCTCGTTCTTGATCCCCGCCAGATATTGAGCGGCAATTTCTCTACGCTCCTCGGTCAATGCGCGAAGATGCGTCAGCTTCGTACGCAGGAGTGCCGCCTGTATCTCATCGAGACGGGAGTTTACGCCGCAGAGCTCATTATGATATTTTTCCTTGCTGCCGTAGTTTCGCAGCATACGGATTTTCTCGGCAAGCACTGCATCGTCTGTCACGACAGCCCCCGCATCACCGAATGCACCGAGGTTCTTCGTCGGGTAAAAGCTGAAACAGCCGACATGACCGAAACGCCCCGTCAGCGTATCGCCAAAGTGTGCCCCATGCGACTGGGCACAGTCCTCAATAACAGCGAGATGATGTCGCTGTGCAATCTCCATGATATGCGCCATGTCGGCCGCCTGTCCATAGAGATGCACGACCATCATCGCTCGCGTACGCGGGGTAATCGCCGCCTCAATGCAGGCGGGGTCAATGCAGTAGTACGCATCCGGCTCGACAAAGACGGGCGTCGCCCCATTCTCCGATACGGCAAGCACCGTCGCGATATAGGTGTTCGCCGGAACAATGACCTCGTCCCCCGCGCCGATCTCAAGGGCACGCACAGAGAGCGTCAGCGCATCGAGTCCTGAATTCAGTCCAACGGCATGGTCTGCCCCCGTATAGGCGGCGAACTCCGTCTCGAATGCCGACAGCTCCGGCCCCATAATGTACCACCCTGAGCGAAGCGCACGCAAAGCTGCCGCATCATATTCTGCCGCATGGAGCTCATACTGCCGATTCAGGACTGCAAGATCGATCTTCATCCTTTCGCCTCCACCATCCGCAAAAATTCATCGTAATCCCGTATATAGTCCGCCTCATCATAGACCTCCGAGGCGAGCACCATGAGTACGGCATCCGGAGAAAAATCGTACATCTCGCGCCACATGGCGTGAGAGATATAAAGTCCTTCGTATGGTTTTTCCAGCGGCACGATCTTTTTTTCTCGCCCGTTGTCAAGGCGGATCTTGCACGAGCCATGAATACAGATCAAAATCTGTTCCAGTTCCTTATGTGCATGGTGTCCGCGCACAACGCCTGCGACTGTGTCGTACATATAGTAGACACGCTTGATCCGAAACGGAATGTCCGTAAACTCCTCCAAGGCAACGAGCATGCCACGTTCGTCTCCGTGTGGCTGAAACATATATTTCACGATCTGCATCGTACTCTCCTCGACCAACGTGAATTACTCTCATGTATATATTCGAATGCTCCACCGTTTTGCTAAAGGAATCATCCTCGCACAACAGGCGCATGAACGAGACGCTCCAATTCACTTTCATCGACATCCTGCAGATAGGAGCCATGTTCCGCGATATACGCTTCAAAGGCATCGGTGCGATATTTTTTTTGCAGATCGCGCATTGTCTTGCCGTGGGCCCCGCTTAGGATTTTCTCCTTTTCCTCGCGTATCTCCGCGTGCAGCTGTTCAATGATAAAGAGGCACACATCCATATCCTTACCGAGGCGTTTTCGCCATGCATCTCCCCCCTTCGTAGAGACCCCCGTGCCCACCTCATACCAGATAAAATTGTGATTCCAAAAGCTGATGGGAATACCATCGGCGAGCATTCTGAGATAGATGGTATCCTCTCCGTAGATGATATGCCCGACAATCTCATTCGTATAGGCGGTAATCATCCTGCGCTCCCCCATCAGGAGTGCGCCGAGAATAAAATCCCCATAGATGACACAGGCTTTTCTGACAGCAGCATCGTCTTTTTCTTCATACGGGCGCAGATTCAGCGGGCTCATCGTATCGAGGAGCTGATAACGGTCTCCATCACGATGATAGTAACACGCCCGTCCGAACGCCACGGCACACTGCTCCCGCTCCATATAGCGGAGCATCTCTCCGAGGACATCATGACGATACAGATAGTCACCTGGCGAGATTGCCTTGATATAACGACCGCGCGCAGCGGAGAGCATCTGCATCATATTCTTTACCGTGCCGTAATTCTCTGCACTATGCAGAATGGTGCAGTCACGGCAGCCCTGCTGCCAGAGCCACAGTTCAATCTCCGCCTGCGGAAAATTCGGCGTCCCGTCATCGCCGATGATGATTTCAAAGGAACAGTGCACTTGCTGAACGATCGACGTGAGCGTTGCGAAAAGCTTCTCGTAATCCGGCTGATAGCTGAGAACGCAGACGGAAACGTCAATCTCCTTTTCACGGGGAAAGATCTGTTCCTTATCGTCGCATCCATACGATATACGCACGTTCTCATGGGAAGCATAATCTACACAGACAGATGAGATCTCATCCTTTGTCGTAATCAGATCATCGACATAAGAAAAGATCCGGCCAAGATGTTCCTCGTCCCACGTGTGCGTCAAAACGAGAGGTGCATTTTCTCCCATTGTGTTCATCAGCGGCTGGATTTCAGCAGCCACTGCTTCCGCATGTACCCCCGAAAGGCCAAGGAGAAGTGCTGTCTTGTCATTCGCAGCATACGCCGATAGGTAGGCGCGAATGACTTTCTGCCAGATTCCCTCCGGGGAATCCACATCCGGCACAAAATAATAAACGCGATAGCCCTGCTCCTTGAGTTCGCGGAGCGTGTTCACGGTCTCATCAGATATTTCATGCTCCGGCGACCGGAATTTCATAAGAAATGCATCGACATCATCAGACAGAATATCTATGTTCTTCCGAATATTTTCCTCTGGCCAGTTCCACCATTTGATCTGCTGAAGCTGACCTATCGTCTCTGCATCGAAACGATAGTGCACAACATGTGCCGGGTTGCCCTCCACGATGGCATAGGGCGGCACGTCCTCCATGAGAACCGCCCCGGTACGGACAATGGCTCCATTTCCGACGGTAATGCCGCCCCTGAATACAACGTTCGATTCGATGCGCACGTCATTGCCGATGATGATCTGCCTGCGTCCACCGCCCTCCGCAGAAGAGGGTGACCAATAGCTGAAC
>JABZYJ010000049.1 GCA_015265235.1 Selenomonas sp.
ATGTTCTCGGTGTGGGGGAGATAGGAGATGTCGGAGATGCCCTCCTCTTTGAGGATGTCGATGAATTCGTTGATGTCACCGTAGAGGTCGCGGTTCTCAAAATTGTCGTGCAGGGCGAATGCACCGCCCTTTTTCAGGACGCGCAGCGCCTCGATGACAAGCATGAATTTATCCTTTTGGGTGCGCACTTCGTGAAAGACGAAGTTGCTGATGACCGCGTCGAAGGTCTCGTTGGGCGCATCGAGAGCTGCTGCGTCACCCTGCACGAAGGAGCATCGGTCGCGTACGTATTCGAGGGTCGCGTTGCGCACACACTGCTCCGCGCTGCTGTCCCACATCGGCGGCCAGAGGTCGACCCCGACGCCATGTGCCTCGGGATACTGCTGTGCAAGGGCGATGCTGAGTGCCCCCGTGCCGCATCCAATGTCGAGGACGGTGCCGCGTCCATCCCATGGAAATCGGTCGATCAGTGCGCTGTGGATGCGCCGCATGAGGCCGCCGCCGTCCGCGGAGAGGACATGGCGGCAGTAGGTCATGTAGAGGGCGGCAAGGAGGGACATGAGGGAGAGGACGAGGAGAACGCCGTAGGCGGTGTCCCGTCCGATCAGGAGTGCACAGAGGAGTGTCGCAAGGACGAGTGCGGCGGTGATGCCCCAGAGGGTGCGCATCATCGGGCGCGCGATCCAGTTGCCGTAGTCAGGTTTCATGATGTTCCTCCGCGTGGTGTGCGGCGATTGCCGCGTCCACTTCGTCGTTTACGGCGGCGCGCAGTTCACGCAGTACGGGCGAGAAGGCAGCCTCCTTTACCCCGTAGGTGTGCTGGAGCTCATACTCGAGCGGCAGCCATGTGGATGGGTCGCACTCGTTGTGCGTGATGACGGCCTCCATTCGGTCGAGTGCCTTGATGAGCCGCGCTTCCTCTGTCTCCATGGCGTCCATTTCGGCAAAGAGGGCGCGCACCTCTGCGCTGTAGGGGGCAGGCAGGGCGTCGATCCATGTGTCACGGAGCTCGTGCTCACGCGCTCGGTCGGCATCCGTTTTCTCAAAGGTTGGGATGTCGCCCGTAAATACCTCGCCCATATCGTGCAGGAGTGCCATGAGGAGGACGCGCGTGAGGTCGGCGGCAGGGAACTGATCGTGCAGAAAATATGCCATCAGCGCCATGCGCCAGCTGTGCTCGGCGACGCTCTCCTGTCGTCCGGATTTCATCCATGCGTGGCGCGTACGCTCTTTTAGCCCTGCGATACAGTGCAGGATGGACAGATAATCGTTTGGGGTCATAGGTGCTCCTTTGTCATCATAACGACTTTATTATAGCATATTACGGAAATGTTTTGACGGATAAATAATGAGCTATGTATAGCGACAATGTAGCTATATTATGCTATACTGTTTTTGAATGGAGGCGATAGAATGGCGACAACGATGGTTCGTGTCCGTATGGATACGGGGTTGAAAGAGCAGGTGGATGCAGCACTGGCGAGTATGGGGCTGAATATGTCCACTGCGGTCAACGCGATGGCACGTCAGATTCTGCATCAGGGCAAGCTGCCATTTGAACTTTACGTCGGGAATTCTGACTTGTTGGAAGCAATGCGTGAGGCGGAGGAAATCCGAAAGCATCCTGAGAGCCATCCGTCCTATGCGTCTGCCCATGAGATGATGGAGGATATTCTTTCGTGATGTACCGCATCATTCCGACGGCGCGGTTCCGCAAAGAGGTGAAGCGTGCGGCGAAGCGGGGGCTGCCCATGGAACGGTTGGAGCATGTCATTGACGAACTGGCAGAGGGAAAGACACTCGCACCTCAATTCAGAGACCATGCCCTGACGGGGAATTTTGCAGGGTACCGCGAGTGTCACGTGCAGCCTGACTGGTTGCTTGTTTACCGCATTGATAAGGAGATTTTAACGTTGGTGCTTGCCTATACAGGGACACACAGCGATCTTTTTTGATGACAGTCCTGTGATTTGATGAAAAGCATTGTCAACGAGCCGTACATATAGTATGATATGGTACATCGTTTTTGTATGAGGAGGGCGTGCAGGTGAGAGAGACGATGGGGGTGCTCGGCCCTGTGGGGACGCACAGCGAGGCGGCGGCACGCTATCTCATGGAATGGCAGGGGCTCGATTGCGAGATTGTCTGCTATGGCGATATCGGGACGTGCCTCCGTGCGGTAGAGACAGGTGCGGTGAATGCGGCGTTTGTCCCTGTGGAGAACTCCCTTGAGGGGGCGATTGCTGTGACGCTCGATGTGCTTGCGCGCTCGGATGCGCTGCGCGTGCAGCGTGAGGTGATCTGGCCCGTGCATAACTATCTGATGGCCCGGCGCGCGGATGTGGAGATCCGTACGATCTACTCCCATGCACAGCCCATCGCGCAGTGCGGAGATTTTCTCCTGCACCGTTATCCACAGGCGGAGCTCATCAAGACGGCGAGCACGGCGCGCGCAGCGGAGATGGTTGGTGCAGCACCCGCAGATGCGGGTGCCGCGGCGATCTGTACGCGGCGTGCGGGGGCGCTGCATGGTCTGGTGGAGATCGCGGGCAGGATCGAGGACAGCGGGGCGAACTGCACGCGCTTCTTTGAGGTCGTGCGTGCGCGGGAGGTACCGCCGCTCGCATCACCCGATACGATCCTGCTGGTGGCACAGATCGACGGTTCGCGGCCGGGGGCACTCTACAATGTCCTCGGTGAGTTTGCCCGCCGTGAGGTGAACCTCACGCGCATTGAGTCGCGCCCCGCACGGACGGAGCTGGGCGCATATCTTTTCTTTTTCGATCTCGATGCACACAGCGGTGCCGCAGCGGAGGCGATTGCCGCCGTTGCACGGCGGAGCGTCTGGCTGAAGGAGCTGGGACGATTTCCGGTGCATCTCGCCCACAATGAATAGAGAGCACTGATATTTTTAGGGATTCGGGGAAGGAGTTTTACGATGGTTGTTATTATGAATGCAGATGCCACGCAGGCTGACATTGAGGGGGTCATCAGCGCTATCGAGGAGAAGGGCCTCGAGGCAAAGGTGATGGAGGGAGCACACCAGAAGATTGTCGGTGTGATCGGCGATAAGACGAAACTCGCCGCAACGCCGCTGGATGCGATGCACGGCGTTGAGACGACGGTTGCGATCTCGAAGAGCTACAAGCGCGCGAGCCGCGAGTTCCATCCCGCCGCGACGGTGGTGGATATCCGCGGCATCAAGATCGGTGACGGGACGCCCGTGGTGATGGCGGGGCCGTGCGCTGTGGAGTCGCGCGAGCAGCTCCTAGAGACGGCGCAGCTCGTCAAGGCGGGCGGTGCGCAGTTCATTCGCGGCGGTGCGTACAAGCCGCGTACCTCGCCCTATGCGTTCCAAGGCCTCGAGGAGGAGGGGCTGAAGTATCTCGCCGAGGCGCGTGAGAAGACGGGGCTTGCCGTCGTGACAGAGGTCACGGTGGTCGAGGCGGTGGATACGGTCGCCGCCTACGCTGATCTTCTGCAGGTCGGCGCACGCAATATGCAGAACTTTGGTCTCCTGAAGGCGGTCGGACGCGCGGGAAAGCCCGTCATGCTGAAGCGCGGGCTGGCTGCGACCATCGACGAGTGGCTGAACGCCGCCGAGTACATCATGAATGAGGGCAACCCGAACGTCATTCTCTGTGAGCGCGGCATCCGCACGTATGAGACCTATACGCGCAACACGTTTGACATCAGTGCGATTCCTGCGATCAAGCATCTCTCGCATCTGCCGATCATTGCCGATCCGAGTCACGGTACGGGAAAGTGGCGCATGATCAAGCCCGTGTCCCTCGCCTCCATCGCGGCAGGCGCGGACGGGCTCATCATCGAGGTGCATCCGAACCCCGCACGCGCCCTTTCCGATGGGCCGCAGTCGCTGACGCCGGAGAACTATCGCGATCTCATGGCGAGCGTGCAGAAGCTCAGCCGCTTTATGAAGGATGAGCATATTGAACCGATGGTGATGGAGTAACGCAATAGAAAAATGCGGTGATACGAACGTCAAATTCGTATCACCGCATTTTTATTGATTATCCCTCGGCGATGACTTCGATCTCGCAGAGTGCACCTGCGGGCAATGCCTTGGCAGCGACGCAGGAGCGCGCAGGCTTGCCCGTGAAGTGGCGGGCATAGACTTCGTTGAATGCGGCGAAGTCCGCGATGTCCGCGAGGAAGCAGGTGGTCTTGATGGTGTGCGAGAGGTCGGTACCGGCAGCACTGAGGACGGCGGCGAGGTTCTTGCAGACCTGCTCTGCCTGTCCTGCGACGTCCGTCGCCGTGATCTTGCCGACGGCGGGGTCGATGCCGATCTGTCCCGAGGTGTAGACGAGAGAGCCGACGCGCATCGCTTGGCTGTAGGGGCCGAGGGCAGCGGGGGCGTTGTCGCTGTGAATCATTTCCATAGAGAAGCTCCTTTCATCAATAAGGGCTGGTGTACGAAGCGTTCTGTTTCGTACACCAGCCCTTTCACGATTCTCACAGCACTGTTTTGTGGTGTGGGAATTTCCTCTGCTTAGTGGATCGTCGTGACGCGGACGGCGATGGAACCGCCCTCGTTGTAGGTCATGCCTGCAACCATGACAACCTTGTCGCCGTGGTTGACGTAGCCGTTGTCGAGAGCACTCTTCGTGCAGGACTCGATCATCTCCTCGACGCTCGACCACTTGCGTCCCTGGATGGAGTAGACACCCCAACGCAGGTTGATGTGGCGTGCGACCATCGGGCTCGGCGCGTAGGCGACGATGGTCGCCTTCGGACGGTATTTCGACACGACGCGCGTCGTGTAGCCGGACTGGGTCGGCGTGAGGATGGCGGTGGCACTTGTCTCGTAGGCGAGCTGCACGGTCGCATGGGAGACGGCATCTGTCGTGGAGGAACGCTCACGGATCTGACGCGAGCGGATGAGTGCGTCGTACTCAAGCGACTCCTCGCAGCGCTGGGCGATGGTGTTCATCATCTTGACTGCCTCGACAGGGTAGTTGCCGCTTGCGGTCTCACCCGAGAGCATGATGGCGTCCGCACCGTCGAAGATGGCGTTGCCGACGTCGGAGACCTCGGCACGTGTCGGACGCGGATTCTCGGTCATCGACTCGAGCATCTGCGTAGCGACGATGACGGGCTTGCCGACGGCGTTGCACTTGCGGATGATTTCCTTCTGGATGACGGGCACATCCTCAGCGGGCACCTCGACACCGAGGTCGCCGCGCGCGACCATAATGCCGTCGGAGACGGCGAGGATCGCGTCAAAGTTGTTGACGCCCGCGAGGTTCTCGATCTTCGGGATGATCTCCATGTGTCCGCCGTGCTTGGCGATCAGGTGGCGGATTTCCTCCACGTCAGCAGGGCGCTGGATGAAGGATGCCGCAACGAAGTCCATGTCGTTCTCGATGCCGAAGATGATATCGCGCTCGTCCTGCTCGGAGATGGCGGGCAGGCTCAGCTCGATGCCGGGCGCTGCGACGCGCTTGCGCGTGGACATCGCACCGCTGTTCTGGATGGTGGTGATGATGTCCTTGCCGCGCACCTCGTCGACAACGAGCTCGACGAGTCCGTCGGAGAGCAGGAGCTTGTCGCCCGGCTTGACCTCACTGTAGAGCATCTTGTGGTTGACGCTGACGTGCGTCTCATCGCCCGGCGCATCGTCGTACGTGAGCGTGAATTTGTTGCCCTTCTCGAGGTGCACCTTGCCGGCGGCGAATTCGCCGAGGCGCATCTCCGGTCCCTTGGTGTCGAGGATCAGCGAGATCACCTTCCCCGAGCGCTCCGCAGCGGCGCGTACCTTCTTGATGCGCTCCATGTGCTCCGGATGCGTACCGTGGGAGAAGTTGAAGCGTGCGCAGTTCATCCCGTTCTCGATGAGTGCATCGACGACGCCGTCCGGATCCGTGGCAGGACCCTGTGTGCAGATAATTTTTGTTTTTTTCAGCATGACATATCCCCCGTTTTTTTGTCCCTGAGTTTACATCTATGGATATTCTACACTCTTTTTAAGGAGAAGTAAAGATACTATGCGTACACATGCCGCCAGTTGATGGAGGTTTATTTATCTGGACAATGAAAGAATACACGGATGCAATTTGACAAGAACCTTTTTTTTCGCTTATTATTGAGACTGTTTTTATAGGAAAGGGTGATACTATGGATTTTCTCAACTCTGCTGTGGGGACGATCAATGACTTTTTGTGGACTTATATCATCATCGTCGTCCTCGTTGGCTGCGGGCTGTGGTTCACGCTCTCGACGAAGGTCGTCCAGTTGTGTGCGCTGCCTGAGATGGTGCGCCTTCTCACGGGTGACCTCGGTCGCCGCCCGAGCGGGCGCAAGGCGATCTCGTCGTTTCAGGCGTTTTGCGTCAGTACGGCGTCGCGCGTCGGTGTCGGCAATATTGCGGGCGTTGCCATCGCCATTGTGACGGGCGGCCCCGGCGCGGTGTTCTGGATGTGGGCGATTGCCTTTGTCGGGACGGCAACGGGGTTCGTGGAAAGTACGCTCGCGCAGATCTACAAGATTCCGCGCGGCCATGGGCTCTTTCACGGCGGCCCTGCCTACTACATCCAGAATGCTCTTGGTCAGCCCGCCGTGGCAAAGCTCTTTGCCGTGCTGATCTCCGTGACGTTCGGTCTGATCTACGTCTCGGTGCAGGCGAATACGATTGCGCTCTCGGTGGAGAAGGCATTCGGTGTGGAGACGTGGATCATGGGCATCGTCCTCTCGGTGCTGGCGGCACTCGTGATCTTTGGCGGGCTCAGCCGTATCGCAACGTTTACGACGTTCCTCGTGCCGATCATGGCGGGGCTGTATCTCCTCATTGCCCTCATCATCGTCATCATGCACATCGATGCGGTGCCGGGGATGTTTGCCCTCATCCTGCACGATGCGTTCAGTCCGCAGGCGGCGGTCGGCGGCGGCATCGGCACGGTGATCCTCACGGGAATCCGCCGCGGACTGTTCTCGAATGAGGCGGGCGAAGGCTCGATCCCGAATGCGGCGGCGACGGCGAGCGTGACCCATCCTGTCAAGCAGGGACTGGTGCAGGCATTCGGTGTCTACGTCGATACGTGGATTGTCTGCTCGGCGACGGCGTTCATCGTGCTCCTCACGGGACAGTACACGGTCGGCGGTGACGTGAGCGGCATCGCACTCGCACAGGATTCGCTCGCGAGTGTCTTTGGCACGTGGGCTTCGGCGCTCCTCTCGATTCTGATCTTCCTCTTTGCGTTCAGCTCGGTCGTTGGCAACTACTACTACGGCGAGATCAACATCCACTTTTTCGGTGCGAATGTAAAGACGGCACTCAATATCTACCGCGCCGCCGTGGTCGCGATGGTGTTCTTCGGCTGCGTCGCTGCGTTCCAGCTCGTCTGGAACCTCGCGGATCTCTTCATGGCGATGATCTGCCTCACGAACCTCTACGCGATTACGCGGCTCGCGCCCTATGCGCGGATGGCGCTGCGGGACTATTTCGCGCAGAAGGCGGCAGGGAAGAATCCGATTTTTGATCCGGCCATTCTGCCCAACCAGCGTGGTGTGATGGCATGGAACGAGGATGAGTTCCGCCCACAGAAATACGAATAAAATATTTGGGGGAACGCTCTGCGAAGCGAAAACTTCGTGCGGCAGTTCCTCCTTCTTTTTTCTATGAAAGTCTTTACTTTTGATGCGTGCTTTCGTAGAATAGAGAGCAAGAACAATACGCGCGTGAGCGCAGAATCGAGACGGGGGATGGTTTTATGCTGAAAAAGGCAATCGCGGTCGTCACGTCGGGGGGAGACAGCCCCGGCATGAATGCGGCGGCACGCGCTGTGGTGCGTACGGCACTCTATGAGGGCGTCGATGTCTATGGTGTGCACAACGGATACAGCGGCATGGTGCACGATGATATTGAGCAGCTCACGTCGCGCAGCGTCAGCGATCTCATCCAGCGCGGCGGCACGTTCCTCGGCACGGCGCGCAGCAAGACGTTCATGACGCCCGAGGGGCGCAAGACGGCCTACGAGAATCTCCGCAAACGCAACATCGAGGGACTTGTGATTATCGGCGGCGACGGCTCGCTGACGGGCGGTTCGCTTCTCAGCAAGGAGACGGGAATGCCGATCGTCGGGCTGCCGGGCACGATCGACAACGATGTCTGGGGCATGGACTATACGATTGGCTGTGATACGGCGTGCAACACGATCGTCGATGCGATCAACAAGCTGCGCGATACGGCGTCGGCGCATCGCCGCATCATCATCGTCGAGGTCATGGGACGTCACTCGGGCTGGCTGGCAATGATGTCGGGCATCGCGGGCGGTGCGGAGTATATCCTCGTACCGGAGGTTGCGTTCGATCTCGAGGAGATCAGCCGTGAGCTGAAGGAGATGTACGAGAGCGGCAAGCGCTACAGCATCATCGTCGTTGCAGAGGGCGCGGGCTCGGGCGTTGAAATCGGCAAGATCATCGGCGAAAAGACGCAGATCGATACGCGCGTCTCGGTGCTCGGGCACATTCAGCGCGGCGGCTCGCCGACGGTGGAGGACCGCATCAAGGCGTCGATGCTCGGTGAGAAGGCAGCACTTGCGATCATCTCGGGCGTAACCGACGTGGTCTACAGCTTTAACGAGGGGCAGGTCGTAGGGGTCAACCTCTTCGAGGCGGTCAACAACAGCAAGACGCTCGATCCGGAGCTCGTGCGGCTCTCGCGTGTGCTGGCATAATGATATTTTTGAGGGGCTGCGGTGCCAATGTGCCGCAGTCCTTTATTTTCCTCTTGACAAGATTCCGTAAACCATGTAGACTACCCTATGTTGTTATCCCATAAATGAATAGCTTCTCATGTGAGAGCACTGTGGAGAGTTGTCCGAGTGGTTGAAGGAGCACGCCTGGAAAGCGTGTGTGCGGTGATACCGTACCGAGAGTTCGAATCTCTCACTCTCCGCCATTTTTATTGATTTTTCTCAGGGCGGGCTGCAGTGCCTTGGTCTCGCGCAATGGAGCCCTGTGAACCCCGTCAGGTCCGGAAGGAAGCAGCGGTAAGCGGATCGTTTCATGTGCCGCGAGGGTGCCTGGGAACTGCGGTCTGCCGTGGGAGAAATCGGAACAGCGCAGCCCGTGTGGGCTGTTTTTTGTTTGTCAAAAAGGAGGTGCGCGATGGCATACGTTGCACTCTATCGGCGGTGGCGGCCGGAGAGTTTTGCCGATCTCGTGGGGCAGGAGCATATCAGCCGCACGCTTTCCCGTGCGGTGACGAGCGGGCAGACCAGCCACGCCTACCTCTTTACAGGGCCGCGCGGCACGGGCAAGACGAGCACGGCAAAGATCCTTGCGCGCGCGCTGAACTGCGCCGAGGGGCCGACGCTCACGCCGTGCGGCATCTGTGACTCCTGCCGCAGCATCAGCGATGGCTCGTCGATGGATGTCTTTGAGATCGACGCAGCGTCCAACCGCGGCATCGACGAGATCCGCGATCTGCGCGAGTCGGTGAAGTTTGCTCCGACGGAGGGGCATTATAAGATCTACATCATCGACGAAGTGCACATGCTCACGACGGAGGCGTTTAACGCGCTCCTTAAAACATTAGAGGAGCCGCCCGAGCGCGTGATCTTCATTCTCGCGACGACGGAGCCGCACAAAGTGCCCGCGACGATCCAGTCGCGCTGCCAGCGGTATGACTTTCACCGCATTACGGTGACGGAGATTCGCGATCGTCTCATCTATGTCTGTAAGGAATCGGATATTGCGGCGGAGGAGGATGCGCTCGGCATCATCGCAGAGCAGGCGGACGGCGGGATGCGCGACGCACTCTCGATTCTCGATCAGTGTATGGCACTCGCGGAGGGGACGCTGACGGCGGAGCGCGTGCAGGAGGCGTTGGGGCTTGTCGGCCGTGCGTGGATTCGGCGGATGGCGGGAGAGATCGCTGCGCGCGATGCGGCGGCACTGATCGCACAGCTCAGTGAGCTCCTGCAGAGCGGGCGCGAGTTGAAGCAGGTGCTCGCCGAGCTCGCGCAGTACTTCCGCCGGCTGATGATCGCGGGCGTCGGCGGCGCGGTCAGCGCAGCGGAGCTCTGCGCGGGCGATGCGGAGGAGCTGCGCATGGACGCGGCTCAGTTCACGCAGGAGGAGATCATGGCGATTCTGCGTCGTCTCAATGAGACGATGCAGGAGCTGCGTACCTCGCCGCAGCCGCGCATTGCGGTGGAGACGCTGCTGATCGGCCTCTGCCATACGGAGGGGGCTGCTCCTTCGGGAGAATCGACTGCGCCCCCTACGGGCGGCGCGGATGCTGCGCGGATCGCGCGGCTCGAGGCACAGGTCGAGGAGCTGGCGGCACGCCTTGCCGCAGGCGGCACGCCTGTATCCGCCTCCGCTTCTGCCACAGCGAGTGCTGCACCTTCGTCGCGCCTACATGCGGCGAAGGCGGACGGCGCAGCATCCAAATCCGCGCCGAAGAAAGCGGCATCGTCTGCCGCAAAAGAAGCGGCGGACAGTGCGCCGCGTCAGCTCGACATGAAGGTCTGGCAGAGCTTTCAGACACGGCTCAAGGAGCGAAATCGGCTCGCCGCATCCCTCCTCTCGGGCGCGGCGTACGAGGGCATGACAGAGACACATTTCTTCATCCGTCCATCCTCGGATATGGCGCGTGACTATATCAAGAAACGCCATCGTGCCGTCTTTGATGAGGTGATGACGGAACTCGCAGGCCGCCCGCTCGCCGTCGTCTGTACGGGCGGCGAGGAGGAGGAGCTCCCACCACCTCCGCCACCCAAAGAGCCGGACTATCCTGCGCCTGTGGCGGCGCTGCTCGAAGTCGCAGGCGAGGGGGCTCGTGTGGAGGAGGTGACGGCGCCGCCGCGTGCGGCGCAGAAGAAGCCTGCCACGCCCCCACAGGAGAGCGCAGCGGAAGAGGATGACTACGAGCCGTATGAGCCGACGCCCGATGAGGAAGCTGAGATGTTTGATGATGAGCTTCCGCCCGATGCGTAGGCTTGACGTTGCGGACGGATTTTGCTAGGCTAGGGAAGCAATAGAAGAATTCACTAAGATAAAGGAGAGATACTATGTTTAACGGCGGCGGAAATATGGCCGGCATGATGAAGAAAGTCCAGAAAATGCAGGCGGACATGAAGAAGATGCAGGACGAGCTGCGCAAGAAAACAGTCGAGGTCTCCTCGGGCGGCGGCGCGGTGAAGGTCGTCATGGATGGCGAGAAGCAGGTGCAGAGCCTTATTATCGCTCCCGCGGCGGTTGATCCTGAGGACATCGAGATGCTGCAGGATCTCATCTCGGCGGCGTTCAACGAGGCAACGAAAAAGGTGGACGACATGATGGCGCAGGAGATGGGCAAACTGACGAGCGGCCTCGGCCTGCCGCCCGGACTGCTCTGATATGCAGCAGATCGCACCCCTCGCGCAGCTCATCGAGCAGCTGCGCGCCCTCCCCGGCATCGGGGCAAAGACGGCGACGCGGCTCGCCTACCATATCCTGGACATGGATATGGAGCGAGCGCATCGTCTTGCCGCTGCCATTACGGGGGCGAAGGAGAAGATTGGTTTTTGTTCCGTCTGCTTCAACCTCACGGACAGCGACCCGTGCGCCATCTGCATGGCGGAAAAACGCGACCACACGACGATCTGCGTCGTCGAGCAGCCGCAGGATGTTGCGGCGATGGAGCGCATGAACGACTATGACGGCGTGTATCATGTCCTGCATGGCGCACTCTCCCCGCTCGAAGGTGTGGGGCCGAACGACATCCGCATCCGAGAGCTCGTCCTGCGTGCGGGCAAGGAAAATGTGCAGGAGGTCATCGTTGCGACCAATCCCAACGTCGAGGGTGAGGCGACGGCGATGTATATTGCCAAACTCCTGAAGCCGATGGGGATTCGTGTGACACGCATTGCTCACGGGCTGCCCGTGGGCGGTGATCTCGAGTATGCAGATGAGGTGACGCTCTCGCGCGCCATGGAAAACAGAAGGGAGATATAACTTGGATATTGCTGCAGGCGTCGCACTCGCCGTTTTGATTTTTGCCGTCCTCGGCAAGGTGCTTTCTTTGCCGTTTCGCATCGTGTGGAAGCTCATCACGAACAGCGTTGTCGGCGCGATCATCCTCTGGGTGATCGACCTCTTTGGCGCGGGGATCGAGATCAACTTCCTGCGCGCCTTGATTGCGGGATTCTTTGGCATCCCGGGCGTCATCGTCCTCCTCCTCGAACGCATGATGGGGCATTGAGCCCTTTTACGTCAATTTTTTCAAAAAAACGAAAAAGAGGGGTTGACGGGAGTCGTGACGTGTGTTATATTATGACAGTCGCGCCGATGAGAGCGGCGGGCGAGCGAAAGCAAGCCCCAGCACTAGAGCGGCGCAGGATGTACCCTGAAAACTACACAATGCAAAACAGTTAGATTTCGAATCTAACAAGCCAGATGCAACATCGTTGAGAAGGAGCAATCCTTCGGTCAACGAAACAACAATTCTTTTACAAGAATGACATTTTGAGCCAACAGGCTCTCAGATAGACTACGGTCTTTTATGGAGAGTTTGATCCTGGCTCAGGA
>JABZYJ010000004.1 GCA_015265235.1 Selenomonas sp.
ATTCCCCTCAATGGTGCCCTCCTGCGTCTTTGTGTTGTACGTGGCACGTGCACCCTCGATTTTCCCCGTTCCCTGATCCACGTGTACGCCGCCTTCGGCTGTGACGACGCCCGTTCGCGTATCGTAGGTCAGACGATCCGCCGTGAGATTCGTCGGATCTGCGTTCTGCGGAGCCGCCAGACCTGCCGTACAGACCGCGCCTGCCGCAAGCAGGAGCAGTACACCGCGGCAAATATTCCTCTTCGTCATTTTACGTCCCTCCCCTTAATAATGTGCGCATTCCCCTCGATGGCAAATTTCTCAAATTCATCCGCACTCGTAATACGATCCCCGCTCGCGCGCAGATCATCACGTGTGAGGACGGCGCTCCCCTCCGCTGCCAGCTCTTTTTTCGCAGCGGTCCAGTGCAGGGCGTTCGCGCGCAGGGTGACCCCATTGCTGCTCTCGGCGTATATGCCGCCTGTGAGGACAACGTCATGCGTTGTGCTGTCCATGTGCCCCGTATCGGCTTTCAGCGAGAGTGTATTCCCATCCTCGCTGTAGAAGGTTCCCTCGATGCCCTTCATCGTCGTGTCCTGCGTATCGATATCCACACTCATATTCTGCGCGGTAAGCGTCCAGACCGTACGCCCATCCTGCTCCTCATGGAGCGTGTTGTCCTCATAGGACATGATGCGCGGTCCCTGCTGTGCATCCGTCTGTTCGGGCGGCTTCGGCACGGAAAGCACAGCCCAGAGGACAAGCCCGAGGAAGGCGGCCGCCAGAACGCCGCCGATGATTTTATTCCGTGTCATCCGACCTTCTCCTCCTGCCCTGCCGACACATGATGCTTTCCTGTCTTCTGCTCCTCTGGAGACGTATTCCACCGCTTTTGGAACCAGATCCACTGCGTCGGATTCTCGCGGATGATCCGCTCGACGATGGCGGTCATCTGCACGGTAAACTCATGGAGATCGCGGTCACTGTCGCCCGTATTCGGGCAGCGCATGATCTCCCCAACAATGACTTTATGCTTTCCATTCGGCTGCCGCAGGATGAATGCGGGCACGACGGGGGATCGGAACTTGCGGGAAAAGACCGCCGGTCCGAGCGGGGTCGATGCCGTGCGTCCGAGAAACTCGATGAAGGCACCGCCGGGACCGCCGTCCTGATCGGCAAGAAAGCCGAGCAGTTTGCCGCGCTTCAGCGCACGCGCCGCCGCGATCAGCTCACTCGTTCCGCGCGAGAAAATCTCCACGTGAATCGTCGCACGCAGATCGTCGAGCACACGTGTATACTGGATGTTCGGCTGCGGCTTGGCAATCGCACTGACGGGCATCCCGTTCAGCGTAAATGCCGCCGAGAGCCATTCCCAGCAGCCGATATGACCCGTGAGGACGACGACGCCATGTCCCTCGGCGAGTGCCGCCTGCATACGCTCAAGATGGTCGATCTCGATGTACTCTCTGAAATTGCGCTCGTTCAGCATGGGCATTGCAAGAATGTCGAGAAAATTCCGCGCCATATTGATAAAGGAGGCACGCACGAGCTTCTTCGCCGCTGCCTCGTCGATACCGAGCGCGGGCATCATGTGCGCGACGGCCCGCCGCCGCATCTTGGCGATGATGAGGTAGTAGAGGTTACCGAGCACCCAGCCGAGTGCCAGCAGAATGGGACGCGGCGTGTGGCAGGCAACGCGGCTCATAAACATCAGCGTGCGATAGAGCATGACCACACCTCCTCTTTCTACTGTGCCAGTCCGTCAACGTCCTCATAAAAGCCTGCGAGAACACGATCCCACAGCCCCTGTGTCTTCAAAATGATCTCATAGACTTCGCGCACCGCACCGCGTCCGCCGGGCTGCGCGGCGATAATCTGTGCGATCTCCTTGACCTCGGGAACGGCATCCCCGACGGCACAGGGCAGACCAACTTGGCGCAGGATCGGCAGATCGACAATATCGTCCCCGATATAGGCGATCTCCTCATCCGACAGCCCTGTTTTTGCCTTGATGTCCGCATACGCCTCACGCTTATCAAGGCTGCCCTGATAAACGAGATCAATCCGGAGCTCCTTCGCACGATTCACGACGATGGAGGAGGCGCGCCCCGTAATGAGCGCCGGCCGGATCCCCACCTTACGGGCAAGGGAAATGGCAAGCCCATCACGGGCAAAGAACGGCTTAAATAGCTCGCTGCCATCTAGTGCGACGTAGATACCTCCGTCCGTCAGCACACCGTCCACATCGAGAATCACGCATTTTATCTTCTTTGCACGCGTAATCGCGTCTTCGCGTATCGGCATCAGACCACCCCCTGCCGCAATAGATCCGTCAGATGAACGATCCCCACGGGAACGCCCGCATCGTCAATGACGGGCAGTACCGTGACGGGACGCGGCTGATGCTTCTCCATGACGGAGAGCGCTGCCGCCGCCATCTTGTCCGGTGCAATCGTGAGCGGCGTGGCGAACATGATGCTCTCCACGTCCTTGTCGAGGAACGTGTAGTCCTTTGCGAGCGCACGGCGAATGATGCCGTCCGTGACAAGCCCGATGAACTTCCCGTCCGCATCCACTACGGAGACCGCGCCGAGCCCCTTGTCCGTCATGACAAAGAGTGCATCCTTTGCCGTCGTATGATACGGCACGACGGGATTCTCATCGCCCGTATGCATGACGTTCGCCACAGTGAGCAGGAGCTTGCGCCCGAGCGCACCGCCCGGATGAAAGAGCGCATAGTCCTCCTTCTTGAAGTCCCGCGCCGCCATGAGTGCCATGGCGAGCGCATCCCCCATCGCAAGCGTCGCCGTCGTCGATGCGGTCGGTGCGAGCCCCAGTGGACACGCCTCGCGTTCGACACCGATGTCAATGTAAAAGTCCGCACTGCGGCCGAGCTGGGACTTTCGCCGCCCGCTCATGGCGACGATGCGCGCGCCGATGCGATGGATGATTGACAGGATGTTGACGACTTCGTTCGACTCACCGCTGTTCGAGATGGCGATCACGATGTCGTCCGCCGTCACCATGCCGAGATCCCCGTGGAACGCCTCCGCCGGATGCATGAAGAAGGCGGGCGTTCCCGTACTCGCGAGCGTTGCCGCGATCTTACGTCCGACGTGACCGGATTTTCCCATGCCTGTCACGACGACACGCCCCTTGCATGCAAGGATCGCCTCTGCTGCCGCCTCAAAGTCATCATCAACGCGATCCGCGAGACGCGCGACGGCGTCTGCCTCCAGTTTCAGCGTCTCAATCGCCTTCTGTCGGATGGTACTCTCTTGCATAGTGTTCTCCTAGTTCAGCTTTTTGCGCACGACCTCATAGATGGCGAGGGCGTCCTTCAGCAGCTCTTCGAGTTTATCCAGATAGACCATGTTCGCCCCATCCGACAGTGCCTCGGCGGGATTGTCATGCACCTCGAGGAAGAGTCCGTCGACCCCCGCGCCAACAGCGGCGCGCACGAGATACTCCACAAACTCACGCTGCCCCGAGGAGCTCGTCCCCGCACCACCCGGCAGCTGTACGCTGTGCGTTCCGTCAAAGATCACAGGGTAGCCGAAGCTGCGCATGATGGGCAGCGCACGCATATCGACGACAAGATTGTTGTAGCCGAAGCTCGCCCCGCGCTCTGTCAGCAGGATGCGCTCGCTGCCGCTCTCATGGATCTTGTCCACGACGTTGCGCATATCGTTCGGCGCGAGGAACTGTCCCTTCTTCACGTTGACGACCGCCCCCGTCTGTGCCGCCGCGTGCAGCAGATCGGTCTGGCGCGAGAGAAAGGCGGGGATCTGGAGGATGTCCACGACCTTCGCCGCCGGCTCCGCCTGACACGACTCATGAATATCGGTCACAACGGGAACCCCGAGCTCCTTCTTGATCTGCCCCAGCATCTTCAACCCGTCCGTGAGCCCCGGTCCACGAAAGCTATGATACGCAGAGCGATTTGCCTTGTCAAAGGAGGCCTTGAACACGTAGGGAATGCCGAGCCGATCCGTGATCTCTTTGATGCCGCGCCCGATCATGAGCGAGCGTTCCAGCCCCTCTAGGACGCATGGCCCCGCGAGAAGGACGAGCGGCTCGCCGCCGCCGATCTCAAAATTCGCCAGCTTCACTTTGTTCATGTTCATAGCTCCTTTCAACTGCCGTGTGCACCGCCATACGGTCGTGCTGCATCTGCATTTTACCAGAGTTTCCTACAAAATATATTATAAATACTTCTCATCCTGCGGTCAATCAAGCCCGCGCCGCTGATACTCTGCATTGACCGCCGCCAGATCCTCCTCGGTATCGACGCCGATAAATACAGCGTCCGTCTCCACGACACGGATGCGGTACCCGTTCTCGAGCGCACGCAGCTGCTCCAAAGACTCCGAGCACTCCAGCTCCGTCTGCGCCATCTTCGCGTAGGCGAGCAGAAAGTCCCTGCGGTAGGCATAGATGCCGATGTGCTTATAGACCTTAGCGCCCGCATTGCGTGCATAGGGGATGCGCGCACGGGAGAAGTAGAGGGCGTTTCCCGTACGGTCGGCAACGACCTTGACGTTGTTCGGATTCTCCATCTCCGCCGCATCCGTGATCTCCGTTTTCGCCGTCGCCATCATGAGCGCCGTATCGTGCTCAAACGGAGCGACAAGGGCGTCGATTACGGCGGGGTCGATCAGGGGCTCATCCCCCTGCACGTTGATGATGAGGTCGCAGTCCGGGCGCTGTGCGGCGACCTCGGCGAGGCGATCCGTCCCCGTCGCGTGGTCGGCACGCGTCATGACGGCGTGGCCGCCGTGCTCCTCGACTGCCGCACGGATGCGTTCGTCATCCGTCGCCACGACGACCTCGTGGACGCGCTGCGCCCCTGTTGCCCGCTCATAGACGCGGACGATCATCGGCTTCCCCGCGATATCGCGCAGGGGCTTCCCGGGCAGTCGTGTCGACGCATACCGCGCAGGGATAATGCAGAGAACCTTCATGCGATCACCTCTACTCTAATGGATAACTGAATTTCCACAGTGATAAAGCACGCGAACTTCTCGCTGCGCAGGCGGCTATGCACGTATCCTCCGCTGTGAAAATCACCACTTTATCATATCGTATTCTGCTTCCCAAGCTTTGCTGCCAGCTGCTCCTTGAGCGTCTCGAAGAAAACCTCCTGCCCCTTTTGGAACGTGACCTCAACGGAGAGTACATAGATTGGGATGCGCCACTTTGCGCGTACAACATCGCACGGCACCTTCACCGCATCCTTCTCCGTGATGACGATCGCCTCGACACCAAGTGTCTCCGCGCGGTACAGCACCTCCGCCATATCGCGCTCCCCATAGTCGTGATGATCGGGATAGCGCATGCTCTCCACCATCTCCACACCGAGATCGGCAAGGGTCTGCTCGAACGAGGCTGGATTGCCGATGGCGGAGACAGCAAGCACCTTTCGCCCCTCCATCTCCGTCACGGGCACGCCGCCCGCACCGATGTCCTCGAACCATGCCGAAAGCTGTACGAACTGGCGCGGCTGGTGGATACTTTCGAGGATCAGACCATCCTGATTGTAGCTGCGGAACGTCTCCCAGATATGTTCGATCGCCCCCGGTGCCGCCTGATCGACCTTTGTCATGAGGCAGACATCTGCACGGTTGATGTGCGAGAGCGGTTCACGCAGTGTACCGCGCGGCAGCAAATGCCCGTTGCCGAACACATTCACCGCATCGACGAGGAGAATATCCATGTCACGCGCAAGCTGCCAGTGCTGATAGCCATCATCGAGGATCGCCACCTGTGCCCCGAAATGCTCGATGGCATAGCGTCCCGTCACGGCGCGGTGCGGCCCGATGAGTACGGGTACATCCGGCAGATGCTTGGCGAGCATAAACGCCTCGTCTCCCGCCGTCTCCGCATCCATCTTCAGTGCATGTCCATCTGAGACAATGCCGACTGCCCCGCGCCACTTGGCACGATAGCCGCGGTTAAGAATGGCGACACGATACCCCATCGCGTGAATGGCACGCGCCAGATGCTGCGCCGTCGGGGTCTTTCCCGTCCCGCCGACCGTCACGTTGCCGAGACTGATGACAAAGCAGGGGAGCTCCTCTTTTTTGAACCAGCCCCAACGGTACATGGCGAGCTTCAGATTGACCAGCTGTTCATAGATGAGGGAGAACACGTAGAACACGCCCATGATGAGGCGGCGCGTGACGCCGTGTACCTCTTTGTCGTGAACAAGGTCGATGAAATAGGTCTGGAAGTTTGCGACCTTCTGTGTCGCGCGCACGCGATGTGCACTGATGCGCTCCTGTGCGCGCTGAACACGGCGCGTCTCATAGGCAGCAAGCATGTCAACGAGAATCTTGGCCGACTTCTTCGATGCGCCCTTGTTCTCGTTGATGATCGCAAGCGTCTCGTGCTCAAGGCGCACGCGCTCCGCGTCGTCAGCGAAGAGGCGCAGCGTCTCCGCAGTCAGCTCCGCGCCGTTCGTGACCGTCACGACGGCACTGCGATTGCGGAAAAGCGCATGGATGTCCTTGAAATTGAACATCTGATTTCCGACAATGATCGCCTTGCCGTGCGCCGCCGGCTCAAGGATATTGTGCCCGCCGTGCGGGACAAGGCTGCCGCCGATGTAGATCACGTCGCCGAGCCCATAGACGCGGCCGAGCTCACCGACCGTATCGAGGATCACAATGTCCTCGCCGCCCTCTGCCCCTTTCTGGAGGTTCTTGCGCGTGTTGACGGTAAATCCGGCCTTTCGGCAGAGATGTTCCACCTCCATCGTGCGCAGCACCTCGCGCGGCGCGATGATGAGGCGCACATGCGGATCCTTTGCACGCACGGCGGCAAAGGCGTTGAGCACCAGCTCTTCCTCCCCGCGGTGGGTCGAGCCCGCGATCATGATGCGGCTCGCACCCGACAGGCCGAGCTCCGCGATCAATGCTGCGCGCTCTTCGGGGCTGACACTCGTATACGCCTGATCGAACTTCGTATTGCCCGTCACGGTGACGAGCTCACGCGGTGCACCGAGGCGCATGATATAGTCCGCGTCGATGCCCGACTGCATCGCAAAGCATTTCACCGTCCCGATCATCTCGCGCAGCATCCCGAACAAATATTTGTACTGCTTCACGCTGCGGTCGCTGATGCGCCCGTTGACCATCATGACGGGCACATCGAGCTGCTTCGCCTTTTTGAGGAAGTTCGGCCACAGCTCCGTCTCCACGGGCAGAAAGACCCGCGGACGGATGCGTCCCACGACGCGCGAGGCGAGGAACGGCAGGTCGAGTGGGAAATAGATGATCGCGTCCGCGTCCTTGATGATGCGGTGCGCCATCTCATAGCCACCCGTCGTCACGACCGAGACGAGGATGGGGGTGTCGGGAAACACCTTGCGGAACTCACGCACGAGCGGACTCGTCGCCACGATCTCTCCGACGGATGCCGCGTGCACCCAGATGGCATTCTTTCCCGCCACCTTGTCAATCGTGTCCTGCGGATAGAACCCAAAGCTCTGCTTGATGCGCTCGACAAAGCCGCGCTCCCGTGTGGCGCGCAGCATGAAGATCGGTATGATGATGGTGACGATGAGGATTGCCGCTAAATTGTAGAGAAATCGCATGCGTCACTCTCCCCGAAACTGAATGTCATAGAGATGCTGATAGAGCCCGCCCTTTGCCAATAGCTCCTCATGGGTTCCCTGCTCCACGATGCGGCCGGCATCAATCACATAGATGCGGTCGGCATGGAACACCGTGGAAAGACGATGGGCGATGACGAAGCTCGTGCGCCCGACCATCAGATTGTCGAGTGCCGCCTGCACGATCTTCTCGCTCTCCGTATCGAGTGCAGAGGTCGCCTCATCGAGGATGAGGATGCGCGGATCCTTCAGGATGGCGCGCGCGATGGCAATGCGCTGACGCTGACCGCCCGAGATGCTGACACCACGCTCCCCGATCTGCGTATCGTAGCCGTGCTCCAGCTGCGTGATGAAATCGTGTGCGTTTGCCGCACGCGCCGCCTCCTCGATCTCCGCATCCGTCGCATCGAGGCGTCCATAGCGGATGTTCTCGCGAATCGTCGTGGAGAACAGCATCGTCTCCTGCGGTACCAGCCCAATCTGCCCGCGCAGCGAGGCGAGCGTGACACTGCGGATGTCGTGTCCGTCCACCGTGATCGCCCCACTGTCCGGCTCATAGAAGCGCGGGATAAGATTCGCAATCGTCGATTTGCCTGCGCCCGAGGGACCGACAAAGGCGATCATCTCGCCGGGCGCGGCCTCAAGTGTCACTCCGTCGAGCGCCTTGCGTCCTTCCTTGTAGGAGAACGTGACATCCTCGAAACGCACGCGCCCCGTCACAGGGGGAAGCGGCTTGGCGTCGGGACGGTCCGTAATGCTCTCCGTGAGATCGACGACGGAGAACACGCGGTCCACGGCAGCCATTGCCTTCTGCAGATTCCCGTAGATGCGTGAGAGGCGCTTGACGGGATTCGCAAGGTTCACGGCATAGGTGAGGAACGCAACGAACGCGCCCGCCGTGATGTCACCATTGACGACCTCGTAGCCGCCGAACCAGACGATGAACGTGACCGCAAGAGCAGCGAGGAACTCCACCGTCGGTGTCAGCATACTCGTCTGCTGGACATTTTTCATCACCGCTTCGAAGTTGCGCTGATTGCTCGCGACAAAACGGTCGATCTCATAGTCCTCACGGACAAACGACTTCACGACGCGCGTCGCAGAAAAACTCTCCTGCAGGAGTGCCGTAATCTCTGCAAGCCGCTCCTGAATCACGGTGCTCGATTTCTTGATCTTGCGTCCGAATATCTTCATTGCCTGCCCGACCATCGGAATGACGATGAGCGTCAGCAGGGAGAGCTTCCAATCCAGATAGAACATGAGGGCAAGCGATCCGATGAGGATACAGCCCTCCGTCACGAGGTCGATGAGGTTGTCGACGAGTGCCGACTGGATCGCCGCAACATCGTTCGTGACGAAGCTCATGATCTCGCCCGTCTGGTGGCGGTCGTAGTACGCGAGCGGCATCCGCTGGAACTTGCGGAACATCACCTCGCGTACATCGATGATTACCTTCTGCCCAATGTAGGAGACGAGGTAGGACTGCCCAAAGTAAAAAATTCCGCGCAGGAAAAAGATGACGACGATGCCGATGCAGATGGCGTTCAGCAGAGCCATGTTCTTGTCGGCGAGGACATCGTCGATCATGTCCTTGATAATCCACGGGACGTAGAGATTCGCCGCCGAGGCAAGGATGATGCACACGACCGCCAGCGCGAATTTCTTTACGTACGGCCGCATGTAGGTCAGCAGTCTCTTATAGTTCTTCATAGGTCTCCTACGGGGTACAATATCTCTTGCGTCCAAGAGCGAGAATCTTCTCCGCCACACGGCGTGCTGCATGGGGTTCACCAAGGCGTGCTGCCGCGCGTGAAAGACGTTCCGTCACATAGAGGCGATCCGCGCCGTCCGCGATGATCTTCTCCATCTCCGCCGCGATGCGGTCGGGCTGCACCGCTCCCTGCAGCAGCTCTGTCTCAAACGTCTCGCCGAGCAGGATATTCGGCAGGGAAAAACGCGGCACATCGACGAGCAGACGCCCGATGAGATAGGAGAGTGCCGACATCCGGTAGAGGACGACGGCAGGCAGTCCCATGAGCGCCGCCTCCATCACCACCGTGCCCGAGGTTGCCATCGCAGCGCGTGCGAGCCCCATGAGGGCATAGCGCGCGTCGTGGGTCAGCGTCACCTCTGCCGTGGATACGGCAAGATGCGTTCTGATACGCTCCTCATCCACGCCGCCCGCAACGGGCAGAAAGAACCGGCGCGCGGGGTCTGCCGCACCGAGCCGCTCCGCCGCCCCCAGCATGGGAGGAAGGAGGCGCTCGATCTCCTCACGGCGGCTGCCCGGAAGGAGCAGGATCGGCACATCGTCCGCACCGATGCCGAAATGACGCCGTGCCTCTGCGGGCGGCATCTCGGCACGCACCGTATCGACGAGCGGATTGCCGACGAACGAGATGTTCGCCCCCGCCGCCTCGTAGGGCGGCAGCTCATGCGGGAAAATCGCGACGATCTCATCGGCGAGGGCCGCGCAGGACTTCGCGCGCCCCTTACGCCATGCCCACGCAGACGGAGGAATATAAGAAAAGACGGGAATCCCCCGCTCCTTTGCCCGCGCCGCCAGCCGCCAGTTAAAATCCGGATAGTCGATGATGACCAGCACATCGGGATGCTCCTCATCCATCAAGTGCGTCAAATCATCAAGCAACGCGAAAATTCGGCGGAGATTCAAAATCACCGCCGAAATACCCATCACATTGTAGTCCGCATAGTTTTGACGGAGCGTCACTCCCGCCGCAGCCATCTCCGTACCGCCGAAGCCGATCAGCTTCACCGACGGGTCCAGTGTGCGCAGTTCACGCGCTAACGCTGCCCCGTGGAGATCGCCGGAGGTCTCTCCCGCCGAAAGCATGATCTTCAAATGGGCAAGACCTCCTCGGTAGAATCAACAGCAAATACCATCCGTGCCTGCAATGGGCGTCCCACTACATCGCCGCTATCGTAATGCCGTTCGCCTCGGCAAGGGCAATCGCACGCTCCTTGTCCACAAAGAGTGTCTTTCCCGCCTCAATGACGAGCGCAGACGCCTTCACCGCCACCATGGACTCGATCGTATCGAGCCCGACCGCAGGCACATCGAAACGGCTGTCCTGCTGCGGCTTTGCCGCCTTTGCGACGACCGCGCCACCGCCGGCAAGCTGACCGCCGCGGCGGATGCAGGCATCCGTCCCCTCGATCGCCTCAAGAGCCATGACCGCACGGTCTTTCACCACCGCCGTCTGCCCCACATCGAGACGTCCGATCTCGCGCGCCATCTGAAGCCCATACTCCATATCCGCACGCTCCGCATCGCTTGGCTGACGGCTCGTCAGCACGCCTGCCGCCGGCATCAGCGGACGGATGAGCGCCGTCTGATCGAGCGGCGTGACGCCGACCTTCATCAGCGCACCGACAAACATCATCATGATCGTATCATCATTCTGATTCGGCAGCTGCATCAGCATCCCACGCAGCATCTCATCCGGCTGAACCGCGCCCGTAAAGAGCAGTTCCTTGGTCACCTTGCCGATCATCGTGACCTTTTGTATCTTTTCCTGCTGCAGATACGCCAAAATCGACGCGATCGAGCCGATACTGATCTCACGATAGGCATTCGCCGCATCCTTCAGCTCAGGGTCACAGTCCGGCAAGAGTGCAATCGCATGCACCTCAAAGCCCTGTGCACGTGCCGCACGTGCACACGCGGCAGGCAGGTGTCCGACACCCGCGAGCAGCCCCAGTTTCTCCATAACGTTCCCCCACTAGTCCTCGTGTCGTTCCCGGCAGATGCCGCGTTCCGCATTGCGGAGGAAGCGCAGCATGTGATCAATCTCCTCGCAGGAGTCCACCTCCTGCTCAATCACGGCAATCGCCTGCGTGAGATTCAGCCCCGCGCGGTAGAGGATCTTATAGGCCTGCTTGATGCGGCGACGCACGTCGAGCGGAATGCCTGCACGCGAGATACCGACGCTGTTCAGTCCCACGGCACGCGCGGGATGCCCGTCCACCATCGTGAACGGCACAACGTCCTGCACGAGCTTTGACGTACCGCCGATCATCGCGTTGCGGCCGATCTTGACAAACTGATGCACGCCCGCCATGCCGCCAATCACGACGCCGTCCTCGACGATTGCATGACCCGCCAGCATGGCGGCGTTGCTCATGATGATGCGGTTGCCGAGCACACAGTTATGCGCCACATGGGTATACGCCATCAGCAGGCAATCGTCGCCAATGCGTGTCTCCTCGCCCTCGCCCGTCGCACGGTGCACGGTCGCACACTCGCGGATCGTCGTGCGGTCGCCGATGAACGTATAGCTCTTCTCGCCCTTAAACTTCAGATCCTGCGGCACCTCACCGATGGATGCGCCTTGGAAAATCTGGCAGTCGCGCCCGATCTGCGTCCATTCCTTAATGACGACGTGTGGGCCGATCTTCGTCCCCTCGCCGATCTGGACATGATCCGAGATGACCGCATAAGGACCGATCTCCACGTCGCGGGCGATGCGCGCCGTCGGTGCGACCACCGCCGTCTCGTGGATATAGGCAAGAACCTTGCTCGTGCCTGTCATCTGTTTCAACTCCTTCAGCCCCGCAGGAATCGGGGCAGACATATTCCACTATCCATTACAATCCGACAAAAGGGCAAGACTTTCACATGGCAAAATCAGCCATTATCGCCGGATTTCGCATTTTATCGTGAATTATGTCCATTTATCCTGTCATTATGACGTTCTGTCAAAGATCTTCGCCGTTTTTCAGGGCAAACTTGAAGTCTGCCGATGCGACAAGATCCTCGCCGACGTACGCATCCGCATGAAGCACGCCGAACACGCCGCGCACACGCAGCAGCTCTGCCTTCGTCACGACCACATCGCCGGGAACGACGGGGCGCTTGAACTTCACATTCTCCATCCCGCCAAAGAGTGCAATCTTGCCGCGATTTTCCTCGGGATAGAGCATTGTCACCCCGCCGACCTGCGCCATTCCTTCGAGCAGGAGAACGCCCGGCATAATCGGATGACCCGGGAAATGGCCGAGGAAAAACGGCTCGTTCATCGTCACACACTTGATGCCCGTTGCCGACTTGAACGGCTCCAGCTCGATGATCCGATCCACAAGGAGCATCGGCGGACGATGCGGCAAAATCTTTTGAATCTCATTGATATCCAACGTCATGCTTGATCCCTCTCCCCTGCAATCTCTTTTGCCAGCGCGGTATTCAGTGCGTGCCCCGAGGCGACGGCGATGATATGTCCGCGAACCATGCCCGCCAGACGAATATCCCCGATCACATCGAGAATCTTGTGACGCACCAGCTCATTGGGGAAGTTCAGCGGATTCATCCATCCCTCGTCGTTGTAGACGATCACCGTCTCCAGCGAGCCGCCCAGCCCCAGACCATGCGCACGCAGCGCCGCAATCTCCTTTTCATAGGCAATCGTCCGCGCCGGCGCAATCTCGCGCTCATAGGCAGCGGGCGTCACCTCGATATCATAGTACTGTACCCCGATGAGCGGATGCTCATTCAGCGAGGTAAACGAAACGCGCAGACCGTCGTACGGCAGTGCCATGACAAAGTGGCTGCCGTCGTCCACGCGGTAGACGCGGTCAATCACCGTCTCCTGCCGCACAGCATCCTGCTCGACGCTCCCGGCACGCGCGATCAGCGCAAAGAACGCACGCGCACTGCCGTCGGCGACGGGCGGCTCCTCCGCATCGAGCGTCACGCGGCAGTTGTCGATTCCATGCACGTGCAGGGCACTCATCAGATGCTCAATCGTAAAGAACTTCAGTGTCCCCGCGCCGATGGTCGTCGCACGCATCGTCGCCGTCACATGTGCCGCCGTCGCCGCCACAGGCGGTGCGTCGGGCATATCGGCGCGCGCAAACAGGATCCCCGACCCCGGCGGTGCCGGTGCGAGTTCCATGTGGACCGGCCGTCCCGAATGCAGTCCGATACCATCGTAGACCACCCGCGACGCCAGTGTTTTCTGTTTTTGCAAGCGTAAACCTCCATGAACGGACGAACAAAACAGCGTACCGTCCAACAATTCCGATTGCTTCTTCTCGTACATGATACTAAAAAAATTACGAACATGCAAGAAAAAACAGGATTTGACAACATATCTGCCTTTTGTTATAGTATGGATAAGCACACAGCTTCCATTATCGGGGATGTAATGGTCTCGACGGCGATGGATGGCATGTGGACAGCGAGCCGGGGGGTCATCATCCCGTCAGTAAGGTGAAACTTTTATTTAAACATAAAAGCAAACGAAGACTACGCTCTGGCGGCTTAAGCCAGCCCCTTTCCGTCTGCCTCCCGCACGGATGGAGTCAGGGGTCAAACGCGGGATACCTGAGAGCCACCGCACGATAACTCTCACGGGAACTTCATCGTGATCGGAACGGCGCACCCTGTCTGCGGGGGACGCCGAACCTAAAACAAAGCACAGACTGCGCTCGGAGAAATCCATGTGACATTATCTTCGGACAGGAGTTCGATTCTCCTCATCTCCACCAAACGACATGACAAAAGCCGCCCAATCGGGCGGCTTTTTTGTATCAAGGAACCGCCGCACAGTTCTCCGTACAGCGGTTCAATTCATCACAGATTTCGTTTCAATTTTTCCAGATCGGGGAACAGCTCGCCGATCGAGTCCGAGAGGCCGTCGCTCGGCTCCAGTATCTCGAGGACGGGGCGCATGGTCTCGCGGAACTTTGCATCGTCCTGCATGAGTGCGAGGACAGCGCTCGTATTGACGGCGTCGGCAAGCGCGGAGTGCTGACTCCCCTCGAACTTGCGCCCCATCGCACCGAGCGCGTGCTTCAGTGCGAGGCTGTTGTGGAGCCCGAGGCGGTCGTCAAACTCCTGCTGGAGGTCGACCCAGCGCGCATCGAGCCACGTGACGTCAAAGTCCGGCAGCTTTAGACGGCACTCCTTGCGCAGCTGCTTGATGTCGGACATACTCCACGAGTAGATCTTCGTCTCTGCCTCGCCGATCCACGCGACGAACGCGTGAAATCTGTCGGCGAACGCGGGATGCCCCGCGACCTTCTCCTGCGTGATGCCCGTCAGCTCGGTGATGTGCTTCTTTACCATCCCATACTCAGGACAGACATAGCACTGAAATTCGTCCTCCTGCACAAAATCTTCATTCAGACGCACCGCGCCGATCTCGATGATCTCTCCGTTCAGTTTCCTCCGAATATCCCGGTATTCCTTCCCCACAGGATTCATTTCCAAATCTACGACGATGTGTTTCATGACAACCCTTACTTTCGAAAATTATCTGCCGTAAGTGACGCGCGGCAGATGGTGTTGCAGTAGTTTAGATTTTTCGATATCGTCACGTCGTTTTCTCATCATAGCACAATGACGCGTGAAAATCAACGCTCAAGGGTATTTAGTCCTATATTCACCGCTTACTTTTTCAATGAAACGTGGTAGAATGATAGTAAAACACGATAAAGAGAAAGGGTCTGTCATGAACTGGAAAGTGGTACTCGCGCTGCTCACGTGCAACGTGCTCTTTATGTCCGCAAGCTATACGATGATCATCCCGTTCCTGCCGATGTATCTGACGACAGAGCTCGGTGTGGACGATGCCTCCGTGAATCTCTGGTCGGGGCTTGCGTTCTCGGTGACGTTCCTCGTCTCCGCTGTCATGGCACCGATCTGGGGGCGCATCGCCGACCGCAAGGGGAAACGTCTCATGGCGATGCGCGCGAGCCTTCTCATCGCGATCAGCTATCTGCTCGGCGGGCTCGTCACATCCCCCGAGCAGCTCATCATCGTGCGCCTCTTTCAGGGATTTGCCTCAGGACTCTGGCCGATGGATCTCGCCATCATGACGCTCTACGCACCGCAGGAAAAACTCGGCTTCTCCCTCGGCATCATGCAGGGCACGCTCACGGCGGGCGGTGTCGTGGGGCCGCTGCTCGGCGGCGTCCTCGCGGAACTGTTCGGAATGCGTGCGAGCTTCTATATCGGCGGTCTGGCGCTCTTCATCAACTTCCTCGCGTTCACCTTTATCATCAAAGAACCGCCGATGCCGAAGGAGACCGCACCGCTCACGGCGGAGGAACGCAGTCCGATGCATCTCTGGCACATCCCCATCCTGCGCACGATGATGATCGTGAGCACGCTTGCACAGGTGGTGCTCTACATCCTCATGCCCGTCCTGACGACCTACATCAAGGTGCTCGCGGGCGCGATGGACAACATCGTCTTTGTCGCGGGCGCAGTCTTCTCTCTCGGCGGCATCGCAGGCGCGATCTCCGCGCCGCTCTGGGGGATCTACGGCACACGGCGCGGCTACTTCAGCGCGATGTTCCTCGCCATGCTGTGTGCGGGAGGCATGTTCATCCTGCAGGGCATCCCCGACACCCTCGTCCCCTTTGCCGTCATGCAGTTCGGCGTGGGGCTCTTCCTCGCCGGGATTCAGCCCTCGCTGAACGCCGTCATCGCCCAGCATACGCCCGCGCAGCTCAAAGGAAGCGTCTTTGGACTCCTCTTCTCCGCGCAGCAGGTCGGCTCTGCCACGGGGCCGCTGCTCGGCGGTGTCGTCGCGACGTACCTCGGAATGCACTACCTCTTCCCGACCTCGGGCACGATTCTCCTCATCCTCGCCGCCTTTATCCGGTGGCGCTATGTGAGGAAAGGGCATCCGGCGGTGGAATAAAAAAATGCTGTACGAAAGCAAAACACTTCGTACAGCATTTTTGTTGGCATTGGCAAAGCCCCCGATAGGGAGCCGTTAATTGCAATTAGGGAAGCAGCACACCGTACCGATAGGGGAGCACCTTATAGGCGCTTGAGCACCGCATCCGTCATGTCCTGCGTGCCGACCTTCGTGCAGCCCGTATCCGCGAGGTAGATATCCGCCGTCCGCATCCCATCGGCGAGTGCCGCATCCACCGCTGCCTCGATCGCGTCGGCTGCCGCCTCCTCATGGAGCGCATAGCGCAGCAGCATCGCCGCCGAGAGGATCGTCCCGAGCGGGTTTGCGATCCCCTGCCCTGCGATGTCGGGCGCACTGCCGTGAATCGGCTCAAAGAGACTCGTGCCCGTCCCGATCGACGCCGACGGCATGAGACCGATCGAGCCGCCGATCACCGCCGCCTCATCGGAGAGAATATCACCGAAGAGATTGCCCGTCACGACGACGTCGAACTGTGTCGGGCGCACGGCAAGCTGCATGGCGCAGTTATCGACGTAGAGATGATCGAGCTCCACATCCGCATAGTCCTTTGCCAGTCCCGTCACCGTGCGCCGCCAGAGGCGCGACGTTGCCAGCACGTTCGCCTTGTCCACGGACGTGACCTTGGAGCGTCTGAGACGCGCCGTCTCAAACGCAAGGCGCGCGATACGCTCCACCTCGGGCACGGAATAGTTCTCCATATCCCATGCGCGCTCCACACCGTCCACATGCTCGCTCTCGCACTTCTCACCGAAGTAAATGCCGCCGATCAGCTCGCGCACAATGACGAGATCGACGCCGCGCACGAGATCGGGCTTTAGCGGCGAGTGCTCGATGAGCGCATCCGCCACCTTGACCGGACGCAGATTTGCATAGAGACCGAGCCCCTTGCGCAGGCCGAGGATGGCGCGTTCGGGGCGCAGCGCAGGCTCCACCGCGTCCCACTTCGTCCCGCCGACCGCACCAAAGAGCACACCGTCCGACGCCTTGCAGACGGCAAGCGTATCCTCGGGCAGCGGTGTACCATATTTATCATACGCCGTGCCGCCCGCATCGCGCGTCTCATAGGAAAGTCCGAGCGAGAACTTTGCATCGACGGCCTTCAGGACGCGTACCGCCTCACTCGTGATCTCCTGCCCGATGCCGTCGCCCGGGACAACCGCAATTTTATACCCCATGACGGAATCCCCCGTTCTCCTTGATATAATTCAGAAGACCGCCCGCACGCGCAATATCCTGCACGAACCCCGGCAGGGGATGTGCATGAAATGTATCCCCCGTCGTCAGATTCTCAATCGTTCCCGTCTCCGTATCGACACGCAGGCGGTCGCCCGCGCTGATCTTCTCCACATCGTCGCCGATCTCGAGAAGCGGCAGCCCGATATTGATGCCGTTGCGGTAAAAGATGCGCGCAAAGCTCGCCGCGATCACAACGGGAATGCCCGATGCCGCAATCGCAACCGGTGCGTGCTCACGCGAGGAACCGCAGCCGAAATTCTTTCCGCCGACCATGATGTCGCCCTGCTGAACACTGCCCGCGAACGTCGTGTCGATGTCCTCCATGCAGTGTGCCGCGAGCGCCTTCGGCTCGAACGTGTTGAGATAGCGTGCGGGGATGATGACATCCGTGTCGATGTTATCGCCGTAGCGCCAGACCTTGCCCTCGAACATCACGCCACCTCCTCGGGAGCGGCAATCCGCCCCAGTATTGCACTCGCCGCCGCGACGTGCGGCCCCGCGAGATAGACCTCGCTGTCCACATGACCCATGCGCCCGCGGAAATTGCGGTTCGTCGTCGAGACGCACCGCTCGCCCGCCGCGAGGATCCCCATATAGCCGCCGAGACACGGACCGCAGGTCGGCGTCGAGATCGCCGCCCCCGCCTCCATGAAGATTGCCAGATAGCCGCGCTTCATCGACTCCTCATAGACATACGGCGAGCCCGGAATCACGATGCAGCGCACGCGCTCATGTACCTTGTGCCCCTTCAGAATCGACGCTGCAATCTCCATATCCTCAAGGCGTCCGTTCGTGCACGACCCGATCACGACCTGATCGATGGCGATGGGCGACGCGATATCCATGACGCGCTTCGTATTTTCGGGCAGATGCGGGAACGAGACGACGGGACGCAGTGCGCTGAGGTCGATCTCCACCGTCTGCGCATAGCGTGCATCAGCATCGGCAGCCACGGGCTCGAACGGCTTTGTCATGCGTCCCTCGACGTACGCCCTGCATACATCGTCATACGGGAAAATGCCGTTCTTCGCCCCCGCCTCGATCGCCATATTGGCAATCGTCAGACGGTCGGTCATGGAGAGTGACGCCACCCCCTCGCCCGTGAACTCAAGGCTCTTGTAGAGCGCACCATCCACGCCGATCATGCCGATGAGCGTGAGGATGACATCCTTACCGCTGATGTCCTGCGGCTTCTTCCCCGTCAGGTGCACATTGATTGCCTCGGGCACCTTGAACCATGCCTCGCCCGTTGCCATCCCGACTGCGAGATCCGTCGTGCCGACGCCCGTCGAGAACCCGTTCACCGCACCGTAGGTACAGGTGTGCGAGTCCGCGCCGATCGTGAGCATGCCCGGCCCAACGATGCCGTGCTCGGGCAGGATAACGTGCTCAATCCCCACGCGCCCCTGCTCGTAGTAGTGCAGGATGTCATGTTTGCGCGCAAAATCGCGCATGATCTTCGCCAGCTCGGCGGACTTGATGTCCTTCGCCGGCTGAAAATGGTCGGGAATCAGCGCGATCTTCGTCCGATCAAAGACAGGACGTCCCGTCTTTTCAAACTCCTTGATGGACGGGGGACCCGTCACATCGTTTGCGAGCACCATGTCGAGCTGGCAGACAACCAGCTGCCCCGGCTCCACATGGTCAAGCCCCGCATGGCGTGCGAGAATCTTCTCGCTCATGTTCATGCCCATATAGCCCTCCTGAAATTACGATATGGCAATCATTCCCTGCCTTGCTCCTATGTGAATTCTAGTAAAGCAAGTGGGTTTAGACTTGCATTACGAGGCATTCTCGTGGAGCAGACAGGAAAAAGCTCTCCTTTGAAAAAAGAAGTCTCTCCGCGCGGAAAGACTTCTTTTTCATAAAATACGTGTATCGTTTAGAAATTGAGCTCTTTCTTGTCACGCAGCCACGGCATCATATTGCGCAGCTGTGCACCGACCTGCTCGATCTGATGCTCCTTGTGGAGACGACGCTGTGCGAGGAAGTTCGCACGGCCGGCAGCACGGTTCTCGAGAAGCCAGTTGCGCGCGAACGTGCCGTCCTGGATCTCCTTCAGAACCTTCTTCATCTCCTTCTTCGTCTCCTCGGTGATGATACGCGGTCCGACCATGTAGTCGCCGTACTCCGCCGTATCGGAGCAGGACTGACGCATCTTCGTCATGCCGCCCTCATAGCAGAGATCGACGATCAGCTTCATCTCATGGAAGCACTCGAAGTATGCCATCTCGGGCGGATAGCCCGCCTCGACGAGCACCTCAAAGCCCGTCTGCATCAGCTGGCAGACACCGCCCATGAGGACGCACTGCTCACCGAACAGATCCTCCTCCGTCTCATCGCGGAACGTCGTCTGGAGCACGCCGGAACGCGTCGCACCAAGGCCGCGTGCATAGGCGAGCGCGAGATCGAAGCACTTGCCCGTCTCGTCCTTCTCGACAGCGAATACAGCCGGAACGCCCGAGCCCTCCTCGAACGTGCGGCGGACGAGGTGACCAGGTCCCTTCGGCGCAACCATGAACACATCGACGCCCTCGGGCGGAACGATCTGCTTGAAATGGATGTTGAAGCCGTGAGCAAAGGCGAGCGCACTGCCCTTCTTGAGGTTCGGACCGATCTCTTCCTTGTAGACATCCGCCTGCTTCTCATCGGGGATGAGGACCATCGTGACATCCGCCTGCTTCACCGCATCGGCAACCGACGTGACCTTCAGGCCATGTGCCTCAGCCTTCGCCTTGGACTTCGAGCCGACGTAGAGACCGACGACGACATTGAGGCCGCTCTCCTTGAGGTTCAGTGCATGCGCATGACCCTGACTGCCATAGCCAATGATCGCAATCGTCTTGCCCTCGATTGCACTCCAGTTGACATCCTGGTCATAGTAAGTTTTTGCCATAGTACTCCCTCTCCTCACAGTGTTCATATATGGTGTGTTCTCCTCGTTCGAGCGCGATGAGCCCCGTGCGGATGACCTCGACAATGCCGTAGGGTTTCAGCACCTTCAGAAATGCCGTCACCTTGTCATCACCGCCCGTGATCTCAAAGATGATCGAGGAGGACTCCACATCGACGACATGTGCGCGGAACAGCTCGCCCATCTTCAGCACATCGAGGCGATTCTCATCGCCCGCACGCACCTTGATGAGCGTCATGCCACGGCACGCCGCATTTTTTTCGTCCAGACGCTGGACAGCCCGCACGACGGGCATCTTCTCCAGCTGCTTGATCATCTGCTCGACGATATTCCCATCCCCGTGCATCACCACCGTGATGCGTGAGAAATCCGGCGACTCCGTCACGCCGACAGCCAGACTGTCGATGTTGAACTCGCGCCGCGAGAACATACTGACAACACGAACCAGAACCCCCGTCTGGTTCGCGACAAAGACGGACAGCACATGTTTCATGGTCATCCGCCTCCTTTCTCAGCACATTCTTTTCGGGAAAACTCCTTTATTATCTCCTTCACGCCTTCATTTGTCAATAGATTTTTCCGCGTGAAGTGCATCGTGTGCGTGAATACAATGCATGCTGCTTTTTCATACCCGCACTTCAAAATGCGGCGCATTCTCCTCCGCAGGCGCCTCCCCCGTCTGTCCTGCCTTCGGCGCGGGTGCGGGAGGCGGCGGCATGCGCAGTTCCTTGGGTGGGGCGGCAGGTAGGTTGGGCTTTGCCGCCGAAGGGCGCGCGGATGGTGCACGGCGCGGCGGCTTCGGCGCACGTACGGGCGGAGGGGCGGCCGCAGGTGCAGCGTGCTCCTCCTCCGCCAGTCGTTCCAGCACCTCGCCTGCCGTCAGCCCCGTGTACTCGGGGAGAAGTTCGCCCTGCGGCGTACGTCTCTGCCGTGCCCGCTCTGCCGCTGCGAGGAGATCCTCATGAGCGCGCGGCGACGGTGCCTGCGGCTCACTCTCATGAGCGAGAATGCGTTCGCCGAGCGATGGCTCTGCCGCCTGCGCATCCCCCTTTTTCCGAAAGAAACGGAAAAAGAGAAACGCCCCGACCGCTGCCGCGAGGACGATCATCCCTGCCCAGTAGACACCGCTCGTCGCCGTATAGGACTTTGGCGGCGGCTCAGCCCCCGTCTGGCTGAGCTGCTGCTTGAGTGCCGCATTCTCCTGTGCCATATCCAGCCCGTTCGCGACATCTGCCCCCGTCTGTCCATCCGCCTTCGTGCCGTGGTCAACACGCGACGCAGACGTACTGACGTGATCGCCCTTTGCCGCATCGGAACGCGCGCCCGCATTCCCCGTCTTTCCCTGCTGAGCCTTGCCGTCCTGCGGTGCGCCCGTCGTCGTCTTGGAGAGCGCACCGTTCCCCTGCGCAACTGAGTCACGCGCCTGCTGCTCCGCCTGCGCGTCCCCTGTCGTATGCGTCGTATTCGACTGCGCGTCGCGCGCCGCGTCGCCGAGCGTGATCTTCGGCGGCGTCGGCGGTGTCGGCGGCGTCGGCGGTGTAATCGCCATGGCGCACCTCCTTTCTCATATCGATTGACTTGTAATAACGAGCTACACACTCTCTATCACACCGATGAGTCCCGAACCGAATCTATCATAGCAAAAAAATGCTGCAGATGAAAGTATAAAAGCGTCCCGTCAGTCACGGGACGCTTTTATCATATCAAAAAGACTGCTATGCCTTATACGCTCGAACGTTCAGGCGGTCTGCCTTCAAATCCTCGTCAATCTCAACGCGTGCAAATCCCGCGCCCGTGAGCAGTGCTTCAAGTTCCTCGCCCGTATAGACGGACAGTCCATCAACGAGTTTCTGCCACTTCTCATGTGCGCCCGTCTTGCCGCTTGTCTCATTCGTAATCATGAACACGCCGCCCGCTTTCAGAACGCGGTGAATTTCGGTAAAGCAGCGCGCAATCTCCGGCCAGAAATACACCGTTTCAAACGCCGTCACAACATCGAACCGTTCATTCTCAAAGGGCAGCTCCAGTACATTCCCCTGCACGATCGCACAACGTCCTGCCTCGATTGCCGCGCGGTTCACCTCCCGCGCCTTTTCCACGGAAACGGTCGAGTAGTCCAGCCCCGTCACATGCCCCTCGTCCACCATCCGTAGGAACACGGCGATGTTCGCCCCGCCGCCGCAGCCGCAGTCAAGCACATGCTCATTCCCTTGCAGGTCGAGATGCGAAAAGCCCCACGCCGCAATGCCCGCATGACCGCGATTCATCATGGCGATGACAAATTTCCCCATCTTCCCTTGGGGGTTTCCCATATTGCTGAAAAATTTACGAAGCAGCCCCATGTTGCTCCTCCTTTCTGCAAATGCCACAGCACCAATATAAAAGTGGGGCTGTGGCACGAAGTTTTCTAACTGCGTGCGACAGCCCATTGTCATTATGTCAGCGGTATCGCTACAAGCGCCCCTTCCACCGCTTGCGCGGTCCCCCTCCCCCGTTGCGACGGGGGAAGTGGCGAGCGCAGCGAGTCGATAGGGGCGTTTGTGCAGCAGTCCCACTGGATTTTACAACAGAGCCGCACGCAGCTCCGCATCCGTCTGCACCGTGAGATAGCACGGCGCGATGTCGAGTACCGTCTTGCAGCCCTTTGCGCCCTCAGCGGCGAGGCGGTATGCCGCACGCGCGTATGCAGCAAGGACACATGCCGTGAACTCGGGGTTCGAGTCGAGCTTCAGGCTGAACTCGATCACATGCTTATGCGCATTGTTCTCCCCCGTCGCGCCCGAGCGGATGACGAAACCGCCGTGCGCAAGCCCTGCATGGTCGCGCTGCAGCTCCTCCTCACTGATGAAGTGCACCGTCGTATCATAGTCGGAGAAGTAGTTCGGCATCGTTACGATCGCCTTCTCGACCGCCGCCGCATCCGCGCCCTCCTCGAGCACGACATAACACTCACGCGTATGCTTCTCGCGCGTCGTGAGCGTCGGATTCGAGCCGCTGCGCACGGCATCGAGTGCCGCGGGGACAGGCACGGTGTACTGCTTGGCATCCCTCACCCCCGGGATACGGCGGATCGCATCCGAGTGTCCCTGGCTGACGCCGCGCCCCCAGAACGTGTAGTCTGCACCATTCGTGAGCACTGCATTCGCATAGACGCGCGCGAGCGAGAACATGCCGGGATCCCAGCCAACCGAGATCACGCCGACGTGCCCTGCCGCCTTTGCCGCTGCATCCACCTCCGCATAGTGCGTCGGGATATTGGCATGCGTATCAAAGCTATCCACCACATTGAAAAGCTTCGCAAACTCCGGCGTCTGCTTCGGCAGATCAGTCGCAGATCCCCCGCAGAGGATGAGCACATCCACCTTGTCCTTCCACTCCGCCGCCTTCGAGGCCGCCACCACCGGCACCTGCGTGCGCGGCTTCACCGATGCAGGATCGCGCCGCGTAAAGACAGCGACCAGCTCCATGTCAGGATTTGCCTCGACGGCGTACTCCACGCCGCGTCCGAGATTGCCATAGCCCAGAATACCAATGCGAATCATATTTCCTCCCTCGCCGTCCCCCGACAGCATAGAATCTACAGCCGATTAGTAATGTGGATGTTCCTTTACGTAGTCCACTGGCCGCGACCAGTCCACCTGTACGCCCGTATCATTCCACAGACGCGTCAGCGCGAGCGTCAGGCTCTCCTTGTCCGCGAGCGGCGTGATTGTCTCCTTGGTAAAATCCATCAGCGTCTTGTGCGGCACCTCGACCTCATGGTCTTTGGCGAGGAACTCCTCCACCGCCGTGCGCCCCTTTTCATCGGCAAGATGGATCTCCGCACGATGCGCACTGCCGTCGTAATCAATCCAACCGAGAACGTCGCCATAGCTGATGGCGACACTGTATGTATCACTCACGCATATCACCTCGTATTCAAATCTTTTGTCCCAGTGAAGGACGCATCTTATTATAGAACGATTCTCTCATACGCGCAACAGAGGGGCAGAAATTTATTCTGGACAGAAATGCGCACGATACATATAATAAGATAGAGGTGATGAGATGCGATTTATCGAACTTGAGCGTCTGATAAAAAAGAATGGTTGGTATCTCAAAAATTCGAACGGCTCACATATGCAATATATACATGATGATAAGCCGGGAAAAATCACGATACCGAATCATCCAGGCGACCTCGATCCCAAGACCGTCAGATCTGTCCTGCGCAGTGCAGGATTAAAGTGAGGAGGCATTGTTATGAATCTGGTCTATCCTGCCGTTTTTTATCCCTGTGAAGTGAACCCCGGCTTCTGTGTCGTTGTCCCCGATCTCCCCGGCTGTGTCAGTGAAGGCGCAACTCTCTCCGAGGCGATTGCAATGGGCGAGGACGCAGCATCGGGCTGGGTGCTCGGCGAGCTGGAGGACGGGAAAAGCGCTCCGCCCGCGAGCCGCATTGAGGACATTCACCCAGACCCCGAGATGGGTGAGGGATTCGTCAGCCTCCTCTCCCTCGATATGGATGCCTATGCCGCCAAGTACGGCAGTAAATCCATCCGCAAGAATCTCACCATCCCCGCATGGCTGAACACCTTCGCCGAGCAGAAAAAACTCAACGTCTCCAAGGTGCTGCAGGATGCGCTCACCGCACTCTACCAAAAGGAAGCGGCGGCACAGTAAAGAAAGAACGGTCAAATACAACGAGGGCAGTGATACAGAATCGTATCACTGCCCTCGTTTATTGTGTCGATATTGTTTAACGGATTAGGGAAGCACTGATAAATTCGGTACAACCATCTTGACGCATCTTTTTTGCCCGCACTTCGGCGGAAAATCCTCCACAGAGCACCACTCTGCGTCCGGTTTTCCACCTCGTTCGGACGAAAAAATCTACGCCAATCTGGCAGACCTCATTTTATCAGTGATTCCTTAGAACGCCCAGTGCATCTGGACACCGCCGGAGATGCCCCGACGCTTGCCCGTCATACCCATCAGCTGGATGCCGTACGTTGCACGGCCGTTCTGCGGGGTAAAGCGATAGCCCAGCTCGAGGATGCCCGTGCCGCCCGTGAGGCTCGGGCTCGGCGTATTGTAGCCCTCAAAGGAGGCTACAATATCGTTGCCGAACTCGTACTCATAGGCAAGCCCTGTGTAGAACGATGCGTCGCCCTTCTTCGAGGTGTAGCGCGTACCGAAGCGGATGCGGTGCGAATCTGCCGCATCAAAGTCATAGACCTCACCCGTCGAGAGCTTCGCCGTATCGCCGCCCTGATGCGTGAAGAAGTACTTCGCGTACGTCTCAATCGTATTGCCGTTCTTCAGCTGCTTCTCCTGTCCGACGCCGAGATGTCCGGCGTAGTAGGTGCTGCTGCTGTCGTACGTCGTATGCGTATTGTCGATGGTGCCGGCATAGTCGCTCTTTACGCGGCCGACGCGGACACTGCCCTCAACGTACGAACCGTTTTCACTCTGCGACTTCGCCATAACGCCCACACCGAGATAGTCCATATTGCCGCTGCCGTGCAGGCCGTCGTCCAGATAGGAGTCGTACGAGCCCTTGCCGTACTCGACGAACGGACCATAGGTGAGCGTATTGCGTCCCGACACACGCTGCTTTGCAAAGCCGAGGTTGAGCCCCCAGCCCTTTGCATCGACGTGCGAGCCGGAGTTGAGGCGCATGGACGAGACATTCTGCACCGCCCACATACGGTACTCCTTCGGTGCGCCGTCGACACGGGCGCGTCCTGCCTGCGACTCGGAAGCAGGCGTTGCCGCGACCTCCATCGCCGCCGTCATCGCAGCATCCGTCAGGAGATCGGAACCGCTGGTCAGGAACGCGAGCGATGCCGCACGCGTCTCAACCAGAGACTTCGTATCGGGGTTGATCGATGCGGATGTGACCGTCGCATAGAGCTCGTTGTTCTTGCCGGAGCCCGCCTCCGCCTCGCGCGTAAGCAGGTCGAAGTTGTAGCGCAGGCTGATTCCCTGCATGCCCGTCGCCTTGTTGACGAGCGGCGTATCCGAGGTGATCGCCACGGCATTTGCCGCGTCGGTCGTATTGTCCTTGTATACCTTCATCAGGCTGACCGCGTCGCCGACCTTGAGGCTCGGGCGGTTGCCCGCGAGCTGCACGCCGACATTGACATGGCTGAGATCCTTCTCCCCGCCCGCATTGAGATCATGCGTCACATTGTTCAGCGTGAGCATCGTCCCCGCAGTTGCAGCAGATGTTCCCGTCGTCCCCTCCGGGATATAGAAATAGAGATTCTGTACGCCCGTGAAGTCGCCTGCCTGTGCACCGAAGTCGCGGACGGAAAGGGTATTGCCTGTTCCATTGGCAATCGCATTACTTGCGCTGCCCTTCGCCGCACCGCCGTATAGTACGCCGCTGATCGTTGCCTTATAGAGATCAATCGTGTTGTCCGTCGCAGCATCAATGCCCGCGCCCGCCACAGCATCCGCATAGCCGCCGTAGACATCGCCGCCGACCGTCGCTGCGCCCGTGATGGTGATCGTGTTGCCTGTCGCCGCGCCCGTCGCACCCGTCGCCGTAAGCGCGCCGCCATAGAGACTGCCCGCGACATGACCCGCCGAGAAGTCCACCTTGTTGTTCGTCGCGCTGCCCGCCTTCGTCTTGACGAGCGCACCGTAGGCGCTGCCCGTGACGGCAGGTGCAGCAGCAGACGGATTCGCCGCATCCTTTGCAAGGATGAGCGTATTGCTGTCGGCATCGCCCGTCGTGAGTGGGTTGCCCGATGCGTCACGTTTATTGTTCACGACGAAGCCGCCGTAGGCATTCGTAACAGACCCACCCGTGACGGTGAGTTTGTTCCCCTCGACCTTGTTGCCGGTCGCGGTGCGCCCTGCCCATGCGGCGTCGTGCGTCCCCTCCGCCGATGTATAGGTCGCAGCAGTATTGTCCTTGAACTGAAACCCATCGGCATAGACATAGCGCGTCGCATGTCCCGTGTGGTTGTCCGTGTCGATGACGAACTCGTAGTTGCCAAACGTGCGGTCTTTTGCCCCGATGGTCGCATAGGTGTCCGTCGTCCCCTTCATAAAGCTGATGCCGTCCTCATTGTCCATGAGGGTAAAGAGACGCTTGTCGTAGGACTTCGGCGTAAAGCTGTAGGTCGACTGTACGACCTCCACGCCCGCCCAGTCGATCTTATTCGTCGCGCCGCCCGTGATCTTGAGCAGTGTGTCGCCGACCGCCTTGTTCGCAAGGTCGAAATTCGCCTTGCCGAAGTTTTCCACGCCGCGCACAGTGATATTCTTTCCCTTGACGTTCAGCGTGTTGTCCGTCATGACATCGCTCGAAGCAGCGCCATAGCCGCCGTGCAGAAATACGCCGCCCATCGCGAGATCGTTTGCTCCGAGCGTGATCGCATTTCCCGTCGCCGCGCCCGTGCCGCCGGTACTGCCGCCGTAGATATCCATGCCCGTGCCGAACGTGCCGCCCGTGATCGTGACGGTGTTGCCCGTCGCCTTGCTTGCGGTCACGGTATCGTTCGCAACGTCCGGATTTGCCGTGAGCTGCCGGCCGCGTCCCGCCGTAGCGCCGCCATGGATCGCGACGCCGTTGCCGAACGTACCGTCCGAGATCGTGACCTCGTTATCCGTCGCATTGCCCGAGCCCTCGGTATAGCCGCCATAGATTGCCGTATTGTTCCCGATCGTGCCGCCCGAGATATTGACTTTGTTCGTCTTCACGTCGCCCGCCGACACGAGATGCGACTGATGCAGCGTATACTTTGCGATATAGCCGCCCGCGATCTTTCCATTTGCGCCAATCGTGCCGCCCGAGAGGTTGAGCTTGTTGCCCTCCGCCTCGGCGTTCGCGCCCGTATTCACCGCGACCGGATGCGTCTCGTCCACGGCCGTGCTCGCGAGGAGGTTCTGCCCCTCCGTCCAGCCGCCGTATGCCTCCCCGACCGTGCCGCCCGTGATCGTGAGCGGATTGTTCTTCGTGCTGCCCGTCCGCGCAATCGTATAGCCCGCACGCGCCGCCGTATGCGTGCCGCCCGAGATGGTGAGCTTATTGTTCTCCGTCGTATTGCCGTAGATGGAGACGCCCGCATACGAGCCCTTCGGGGAGGACTCATGAAGCTGCGGCGTTTGCGCCGTCAGCGTCTCCGTCGCATTCTTATAGCGAAGCCCCAGCAGACGGAACTGCGACGCTGCAACGATCCCCGTGGGATTCTGGATGCCCGCGCCATTGGTATAGGAGGTCGCCGTCTTGCCGTACTCGTAGTCTCCATTGTTATAAAGAAGCGTCGGCGCATAGCCGTAGAGGGTCATTGCCGAAGGAAAATAGAGATAGAGGACGGGGCGCTTTTTCCCCAGCGCGATCTGATGGTCAAACCACGACTGATAGTTCTTGACGACGATCTGATCCCAATCGAAACTCTGCAATGTGTTGTCGCGCACGTAGAGCATGTAGTCCGCCACCAGATGGGCGTTCGACCAGATGCTGTCCGCCGCCTTCAGGTTGTTGTTGAGGACGAACTCCATCGTCTTAAAGCCGTAGATGCCCGCGACGCGATTGTTCTTCGACGTGATCTGCAGCACATTGTTGCCGCTCCGATTCGCAGGATTGTTGCCGCCGTATATCTTGACGTTGCCGAGCGCCTGTGCATTGTGCAGCACAACGCGGTTCTTATGCGCCGTACCGCCGCCCGCCGTATAGCCGGCGTAGACCGTCCCGCTGTAGGTCAGTCCGGGATACGCATAGGGGTTCGGTTGGTTGGCCCCTGTGTCGACCACATCCCTGATGATGACGGTATTGCCGTCCGCGTTTCCATTTCGCGTATAGCCGGCGTAGAGGAGCGGCGGATAACCGGGCCAGGTCGGATTCGTCACGTTCGGAATCAGCGCAGGAAAAGAATACCTGCCGTCGATCGTCAGCGTGTTGCCATTCGCATTCCCCGCGCCCAGCGTCCTGCCCGCATAGAGGTTCAGGATGCCCGACATCGTCGATGCCGAGGTCGCCTGAATCGTCAGGCTGTTGCCGGTGACATCCCCGACATTTCCCGCCGGAGCATCGCCGGCCGCCACGGCAAGATGCGTCGGCTCTCCCGCCGGCGTATTGGTCGGATCTGAACTCGTCACGGCAGGATGCGAGGCATCGACCGTGACGTTTTGTCCCGTCACAGGCGCGGCATACACCGGCAGAAGCGAGGGAAGCGTATATCCTCCGGACAACAAAAAAATCGACACATAGCGCGCTAAATGTCGTCCCCTTTTACCTTTCCCTCGCATGAACCTCTACCCTCCCTTCCTTGGGCCTTCCTAGTTCTGTCGTCCTAAAATATACGATTTTTCTCTCGCTGTCAAGTTAAATTGTAACCATTTTTATAAAAGAAAAGAATCCATAAAAAAGCATAGCGACCCATCGATTTTTCGATAAAAAATGCTCTACAGCAGTCTCCCTTACCGCTATAGAGCGTTTGTTTTATTTTATAGAGTCGACAGGCGTCGCCCCTGTGCCATACCATCGGACAAATACAGATCGATCATTTCCCCATCCTCCGTCCATGCGAAGTCTAGTCGTTTGATTATAATTACATTATATGCATATTTTGTCACACGTCAATCTGTACGTTCAAAATTCCTGTCGGATGCCCGAATAGAAGGCGCGGCGCTGGTGGTCGTTCACCGCATTCCACTCGCCGAAGAGGTAGGTGCCGCCGCTGAGCTGATACTGGCTGCGCAGGCGCACGGTAAGGTCGTTCGGGTTATAGGCATCGGCGGAGAATTTGAATTTATCCCCCGCGTAGGCGTCGACACCGACACCTGCTGCGCCGCCGATCACGCCCGCACGCGCACCGAACGCGCTGCCGCGCTTGCCGAGCTGGGCGCTCACCTTGTCCCCGCCGCCGATGTCGTCCACGCCGAAGGAGGCGTACATGCCCTGCTGCTCGCCGACATCGAGGTTGAAATTCGTCCGCCAGTCGTCAGCCTTGCCGCTGTACATAATGTCCACCTTCGGTGTGACCTTGATGCTGCTGAGCCGTCCCATCAGTCCGCCCGCCTTGTCCGTCATCGTGCGTGCGTTGTGAATGAGGGCACGTGCATCCTCCTGTGTCTGCGGGTCGCCCGCCACCGCCTCGATGCCCGCGGCGATGCGTGCGATGCGCCCCGAGGCGTCGGTGATGTTCGCAAGCGTCTGGCGCAGGTTCTCCGCCGTCGCGGGGTCTGCTCCGACGCTCTCAAGGTTCGCCATGATGCGCTCGACGCTCGCCGTGCTCTGCGCAAGATTCGCCGTCATGGTGTTCATATTCACGAGGATGCCGCGCAGGTCGCCGCGATTCTCCGCCGCCATCTGCTCCAGCGTCGCCGTGAGCCCGTCGAGGTTCGCCGTGATGTGCTCCATGTTGACAGCGAGCTGCACGACGGAGGTCTGGAAACCCGGCGCGCCCACGATGGCGTTGACGGAGGTGAGCATCTCCTGCACGAGGACGATCATCTTGTTCAGCTCGACGAACATCGTGTCCATTCCCATCTCATCCGTGCCGTAGTGATAGTCGCCGTTTGCATAGGTATCGCTGTTCCCGTTCGGCGTGATGATGATGAATTTATCCCCCATGATGCCGGGCTGTCCGATGGTGATAGCAGAGCCGCGCGGGATCTTCACCCCACGCTCTATGATCATGGAGACGGTGACGCCCGTCCCGTCGCTCACAACGTCCTGCACATGCCCGACAGGCACGCCCGAGAGGAGCACCTGTGCCTCCGGATTCAGCCCGACGGCGCGGTGAAATCCCGCGTACAGCGTGTAGTCGCTGCTGCTGCCGAGGCGCAGTCCGCCGAAGAATACGACGACAGCGATCAGGAGGATCACACCTCCGAGGGTAAACGCCCCCACCTTTGCCTCTGCACTCATGCTCCTGCCTCCTTGCGGTGATGCATCGTACGGAAAAATGCCTGTACGCGCTCGTCTTTGATGTCCTGAAAACGCTCCGTCGTGTCCACGGCAATGAGCGCCCCGTCGTAGATCATGGCAATGCGGTCGGCGATGCGGCACGCACTTGCCATGTCGTGCGTGACGACGACGGAGGTCACGCCAAGTTTTTTCTGCATACTGATGATGAGTTCGTCGATCTTCGCCGTCATGATGGGATCGAGCCCCGAACTCGGCTCGTCATAGAAGATGATGGCGGGGTCGGTCGCAATCGCACGCGCGAGCCCCACGCGTTTTTTCATGCCGCCCGAAAGTTCCTGCGGCATCATCTCTGCCGCATCGGGCAGTCCGACGAGGGCGAGCTTCTCCGCGACGATGCTGCGGATCTCGGCGTCGCTCTTATCCGTGTGCTCACGCAGCCCGAAGGCGACGTTCTCGCCGACACTCATCGAGTCAAAGAGGGCGGAGTACTGGAACACCATGCCCATGCGCAGGCGTACGCGGTCGAGCGCCGCCTCATCCATCGCCGCGATGTCGTCCGCACCGATATAGATCGCCCCGCTCGTCGGCCGGTCAAGTCCGATCATCAGCCGCAGGAGGGTCGATTTGCCCGAGCCCGAGCCGCCGATGATGGCGAGCGTCTCCCCCTCGTTGATCGTGAGGGTGATGTCCTTCAGGGCTTCCTTGGTTCCAAAACGCTTGGTGACGTGTTCAAGTCGTATCATTGCGCCACCGCCTTGTCAAAAGAGGAAGAACGTCAGCACGGCGTTCAGGATAAAGATCACGATGATGGACGTGACGACGGTCTGCATCGTCGCCGTACCGACGCCCTCCGCCCCGCGCGGCGCGTGGAGACCGTAGTAGCAGCCGAGGACGGCGATAACGTTGCCGAAGAAGATTGCCTTGATGAGTCCGCCGGTCATGTCGTAGAGGAGCGCGTACTGCGTGATGGAGTGCAGGAAGGTGTAGCCCGAGATGCCCGAGTAGTACACCGCCGTGAAGTAGCCGCCGAGAACGCCGATCACGTCGCCAAAGACGGTGAGAATCGGCACGACGACCATGCACGCAAGCATGCGCGGGACGATGAGGTAGTTCACAGGGCTGACCGCCATGACGCGCAGGGCGTCGATCTGCTCCGTGACCTTCATCGTCGAGACCTCCGCCGTAATCGCTGCACCCACGCGCCCCGCGCAGACGACACCGACGAGGACGGGGCCCAGCTCGCGCCCGATGCCGATCGCAATGACCGCGCCGATCGTACTCTGTGCACCGTAGCGGATGAACTCATGGGCGATCTGCAGGGTGAGCACGATGCCCGTAAAGAGGAGGGTCAGCCCGACGATGAGGAGGGAGTCCGCACCGAGATGCGCCATCTGGTAGACGATGCTCCGCACGCGCAGACGGCGCGTCACCTGCCGCATCGTCTCCCCGTACAGGAGCGCGATGCGCCCGATATTCGCGAGATGCGTGAGGACGAACGCCCCAATGGCTTCCAATATGTGCTGCACGGCGTTCCTCCTCTCATATCGATATTGCTATTCTCCGCCACAAAGGACGGTGGCGCAATGTTCCTAAGCGAACCCTAGTGGCGCAAGTGGAGGAAGTGCGCGTTCTGCCCCCCTGCGGATTGCGTCGTTCAAGCGAAGCGCGTTTCGCAATGCGCAGGTATTTCGGCAGATAAGCGCACGACCACTTGCAAACGAGGCGTTCGTGCGGAACATTGCACCGTGTCACAAGACGATATGCGCCACCGCCCTAGAATTTCTCCGCCTCTGCGCGCGCAAGCGCATCACATCGCTCGTTGCGCGGGTTGCCCGCATGCCCCTTGACCCAGTGGAACTGCACCTGCCGCGCGGCAAACGCCGCATCGAGCTGCACCCAGAGATCCTGATTCAGTACGGGCTCACCGTCCGCCTTCTTCCACCCGCGCTTCTTCCACGCGGGCAGCCAAAACTTTGTAAAGGCGTTCTTCAGATACTGACTGTCCGTATAGAGCGCAACGCGCGCCCCCTCCGGCACGGCGCTGAGTGCCATCAGTGCCGCCGTCAGCTCCATGCGGTTGTTCGTCGTCTCGGGATCGCCGCCGCTCTTCTCCTCGACCGCGCCCGTCGCTGCCGTCTCGATCACGGCAGCCCAGCCGCCCGCACCGCCCGGGTTACGAAGGCACGAGCCGTCCGTGTGGATGATGTAGTCCGCATCAGGGGCAGAGGGCGCTGCCATCTCCGCAGCGGCACGGGGCTGCTCCGTCCGTGCATCCGCACCGCCGAGCCATGCCCGTGCCTCGTCCTCTGTCATAAAGCCCTTGTAGACGGCGCCCTGAAAGCCTTTCACCTGTGCCGCGCACTCTGCCCAGACGGTGAAGAGCCCCGTTTTGCGCCCGCGCTTGACCGCATAAAACTTCTTTGCCATCAGTAGGTGTACCGATAGCCGATCGAAACGCCGACGCCGTTATAGCCGGGGTTTTTCGTACGCTGCCCGTTGGACACGTGATGTCCGAGATAGGCGATGCTGAGCGCATTCCGATCGTTGAAATTATACGTGAGGCGCGGGCCGATGCGCCACATGAAGTCATAGTTCCGCGTATGCGCGGGATGCACCTTGTTATAGACCATGAGGCCGCCCGTGAGGTCGAGGGACGCCTCCCATTTTTTCCCGAGGGGCTTCGTCCAGCGCACCATATAGGATGGGCCGACGCCGACCGCCCCCGAGTCAAGACGCACATCCGGCGCATCCTTCTCCGCCCACGAGCCGACGGGGCGCGTGACGGTCAGTCCCCAGTGGAGCGACATAC
>JABZYJ010000050.1 GCA_015265235.1 Selenomonas sp.
ATATACGATCTTTTCATGTTCCATTGGTGGGATCTGAAAGTGAAGGCCACGCAAGACGCCACGCTGAGAAACGGAAAAATATTCTTCAGCAAAGGACGTTGGAAGCCCCAACTGCCGAAACTCCTCAACGTGAAACGTCTTGACAAATGTGCCGCGCCGATCTGCACGCACGATAGGGCAAATTCTCAGGCATCCGGGCAGCGAGGTCTCCTCTGCATCAAACATATTTACACCTCCTCACAGCGACACAGCAGTACATAGACCGAGCACAGACTCCACCGATCGTCCCATTCTGTACTCGAATTCCCTTTTCATAGCAAACAGCTTCCGCCAGCGCGGCATTGAGGTATGATCCACACCATAGCGAAGCATAATGTCCATCATACGCCGTTCAATCGCCACGATCCCCTCATGAGTCGCCATCGCATCGCAGAGCTGGATGAGCTGATCATACAGTGTGTAGGTTCGCTTCTGAAGGAAATGTTCTAGGAACGCATAATCCCCGCGGCTCAGATCCCATCCTCCGTTAACTGCCGTAATATCCTGCACAGGAAAGGAATGGGTCAGACATATTTCTGCCGCCTCTGCATCGCCCTCTGCCAGCAAAAAGCGATAGCCTAGGATCACATGATTCATCCCCATCTCGCCAAATCTGCGGCCAATATCGTGCAGAACGCCAAGAACAAAGGCACGTTCCGCATCCAGTTCTTCGATATGGACAGCGATACGCTCCGCCGCCGTTCCTACGGCAAGCGAATGGGAAATCCATCCGCCATTGTTGAGAGCACGGGCTTGATCCAGATGGCACAAAGCGTCCCTGCGTGAGATTTTCACATTTGACCTCTTCCAGGCACAATTATATTCAAATTGCGTAAAATACAGACTCTCCGCTTGTCACACTGTGGTGACGGAAATAGAAACGATATCCATCATAAAATGACTGAATCAACAGCGGTATACGGATATAATCCTCAAGGCTATGATAAACGCAGATGGCGAGCTTTGGATGAGACTCACGTATTGTCCGCTCTGCACCAAGTAGGGCATTGTACTCCGCGCCCTCGATATCCATCTTAATCAACGTCGGCACTTCGGTCATCACTGCATCGAGCGGCATTGCCGTGATCTGCGCCCCATTCCCGTCTCCGTCAAGCCCCAAGCGAGAAGCCGATGGGGTCGCCTGATTTCCTGAAAAAGAGAGCTGCTCCTCCACATTCCAAAGAGCATAGGGGTAGAGGACGACCTGAGAACGATCTGCATATTTTTTCTTGAGCAGATCACAGCTCTGCCCATCCGGCTCAAAGGCATGTACGCGAATCTTCGGATTCATAGCGAGTGCCTTGTCGATCTCCTCGCCGCCGCATACTCCCGCATCCACAAGCACATCATCATCACGCAGCGCAGGAATCACATCATTGGCAAAATATTGATTGACTTCCACAAGAGAGAAATCGACTGGTCGACCATGAACCATATTATCGATCAGGCAGCGATAGAGTCGGCGTGAGTTCTCATCGGCAAAAGAGGCACAGCTCGTATCAATGTCCTGCTCATGCTCTGTAAAGTAACATGTCGCATCGATCTGGACAGCAGTGCGTATATCTGCTTTTACCTCCTGTTTCTCCAATTGAGAGATAATTTGCAGCAGATTGATGCCGGTAACCCCAACGATGATGACAAGAGGCTGATCCGTTAAATAATACCGATGACAAAGCTCGAAGATTTGTTCTGACGACCGCACTGCAATGCCGTCAATCGTTGTCCCCTGCTTATCTTCTGCATTATCACAGTAATAAAGCGGTTCCTGCAGCATTTTCCGCTCTGCACAGTATTTTCGATAAAACGCACGCGCCACGCGCCCTGTCCCCCAGAGCACATAGTCCCTCCCGCACAGCTCAGCAAAGACATCCATTCCTTCAGCACACATGCGCCTCACTCCTCAGTGGATTGAATCAGATCCAATATATTGATGATATAGAACCATTCCTATGTTGTACTTCTTTATATATGCCTACACCGTCTCGGCAACATTCCCTCCTCATGGTTCATGTTGACCGTATATACTCTCAACTCTGTCGCCTTCATACAGGAGGATACATAGGAAATACCCAGCGGGAGCTGATACCATTCATCGGCTTTGTCAACAAAACGAAGCATTACCAGTAAATAATTCAACAAAAGTGCTCCTCAAATAGATTATCAGCAGATCCGTCCGGAATATCTCCTACGCAATTACACCACGCACCAACAGTTCTGCTGCATCTTCGTCGAGGATATCCTCCTCGAACATGGCATATTGATATTGTTGGCATTTCGCACAAATCGGATACTGTTCCTTATGAAGTTCCAGTTGTGCGCGCCGAAACGCTTCTGTCTTCTTCCCCCGCCATATATCCCGCATCGATTCTTTAGCAAGATCTCCCAGAATATACGGTGTTTCCATCGAACAGCAGGGCACGATCATACCGTCCGGATTTAGCTGCATCATATAGAATGGCTGCGGACAGACAGCAGCGTGTCCGACGGCGGCACCATTCTGTGTCACATCTGCAGCACCGCCGAGGCTGTCATAGTCGATCTGTGATACGGCAGGGATGAGATGCTCCACGGCAATAAAGTCCGAAATATCACCGAATATCTCCAAAAAACGCTCCTCCTCGCCCTCTTTGAGTGCACAGTCGATGATTTTTACATAGATCTTCGTCTCTCGGCGATGCTCATAAAAAAACCGAATCTGCTCAACGAGTTCTTGAAAAACGCCGCGCCGGTGCGTATGTGCATACGCCTCATCATCGAGCCCCTGGATCGAGATGCGAATGCGTCCTAGATTCGCTGCAATAAGTGCATGCGAAAGCTCCTCCGTAAGGGCAAGGCCATTCGTCACGATATCGATGGTATCTGCAACCCTCCGTTCCGCAGCATAAGCAACCATATCCGCGATGCGAGGATGAAGCAGCGGTTCGCCCGTCCCGGCAAATCGGAGCATCTTCAATGGATGTGGAAACTCCATCAGCCCATCAATACATTTCCGATAGAGCGCGTAGTCCAGCATAACCTTTCCCGCAACAAATCCGCGCTGCTCCGTTGGAACAGAGTGAATGCAGTATGCACAGGCAAGATTGCACCCATACACTGGAAATATTTGCACAGAAAAAGGCGTGGAAAGCGGCAGCACGTCAGCGAGACGAGTGCGTTTTCCTCCCGGGGTCTGTCCGTCGATTCGCTGTGCTTTCATCGACGCACCTCCGCAAGACGTGACAGGATTTCCTGTGCTGCGTCATCGAGATGATCCTCCGGGTGTGCTACGTCATTCGGGGCACAGCAGTTTGCACAGCGTATATTCTCACTGCGGCGGCCTTCCAGCTGCATCCGCCAAAACTCATGCATCTTTTCACCATGCCACATATCCAGAATACGCCCATGATGGACGTTGCCGAGCACAATGGGTTTATAGATGGTATCGCATGGTTCGACATCGCCGTTTGGAAACACCCCAAGCATATAGAACGCAAGCGGGCACACCTGATAAATGCGGTCGGTCTTCACACCGTTGCGGTCGGTTTCGATCACCATGTCCTTCGTCATTTCGACACCGTCGTAGGCCGGCAGCATGTGCTCGATGTACATCCGATCAGTGCAGTCACCAAAGAGCCGATAGAACTGCTCTTCCTCTCCTTCGTCCAAGGCGACATCCATCACCTTAAGGAAAAGATTGGTCTGCTTCTTATGTGCATAAAAATAACGAATATTTTCGACGAATTCATCAAAATCTACCTTTGCCCGGCAGATATCTTCATATTTCTTTGAAGAGAGCCCCTGCAAAGAGACACGAAGCGTATCCAGTCCCGCATCGATCAACGCATCAGCAAGAGCAGGACGAAGCAGCGATGCATTCGAGATGATCTCAATGCGCTCCGCGATATTCTTCTCCTTGGCAATGCGCACCATATCAGCAATATGAGGATTGAGCAGAGGTTCCCCTTGGCCGGTGAGCGACAGCATTTTTAGTTTATGCGGAAACTCGGCAAGCTGATCGATGGTCTTTACATAGGTCTCCATCGTCATGTGCTCAGGCGTAAAGTCATACTGTTTCTTCATCTCAGCAAAGCCAAGGGAGTGTCCGCAGTAGGCACATTTGAAGTTGCAGAAAGTCGTTGGAAAGACGAACGCACTGTATGGCGCAGCAAGAGGAAGTACAGAGGCAAGCTGGACACGATCCGTCCCGTAAATAGGTTTAATCTCCGATGCCATAATTCCTCCTTCCTAGTCGGCAAAAAACGGTAAGAGCCGCTCTGCATCGTCATCCAGCTGTTCCATCGGATTGTTGATCGCATTAAAGCAGGTACACGTTGCACAGTCCGGAATCTGATCTTTCTCCTTCTTCAGCATCTTGCGCAGAAATCCTCTGCGCCGGCTGCCGTTCCATATCTCCATGAGGGTATGTTCCTTCGCATTGCCCATCGAGAGATTCTTACCAAGCCCCGGGACGGGACAAGGAAAAATATCCCCCTCGCAGCCAATCTGCATAAAGTAGAAGGACTGTGCACAGACCTTGCGGTTGACATCAAGTTCTTCACCATAGAAATTCTTCGTGCCGTCAACGATCTCGCGCAGTCCGTCCATTTGCTGCTGCATGACAACGAGATGCTCAATGTAGATGCGATCAGCAAAGGGACTGAAAATCTGGAAGAATTTTTCCTCGTTTTCTTTTGTTTTGAGCGTCGCGTCAATCGCTTTGATGTAGATTTGTACGTTTCCCTTATGTTCATAAAGATATTTCAAATTCTCCAAATAGCGATCAAAATCAATCAGGACGCCGCAGGTTTTCTGATAGCCCTCGGCGTCCAGACCCTGCACAGAGATATTGATATTGGTGATGCCCGCCTCGACGAGTGCACGGCTCTTCTCCGGCGTCAAGAGAAGTCCATTGGTGATCACCTCGACGCGCCCTGCGATCCCCGCCTCGACGGTCATACGCACATAGTCCGGCAGACGTGGATTCGTCAGCGGCTCACCAAGCCCCGAAAATACAATTCGTTTGATCCCGCCCTGCGGGAATTCTTTCAAATCTCGAATGATCTTCTCGAAAAAGCCCTCGTCGATGTGCTGCATACGGTGTCCGAGTGCACGGAACTCCCCGTCCGCCTCGTCACGTGTGGAGTGGATGCAGTAGAAGCACTTGAAATTACAGTACTTTGTCTGTTCAATATAAACGGTGAACGGATGTGCAAGCGGGATAATCTCCGCGAGCTTCTTCCTCTTCGTATCGTAGTTGGGTTTGATCTCTGCCATTGCTCTTCTCTCTCCTAGCGGCGATCCTTCGCCACGCGGTCATGGAACGGCATACACGACCGTTTCCAGCCCCATAAATTGATAGTTGCGGATATAAATGCGATATCCGTCATACAGCGACTTGATCTGCAGAGGGATCTCCCACAGATGCGAAATATCGTGATAAACACAGATGGCAAGCTGGGGATGATACTGACGTATCAGCTGTGCAGCACCTGCAAGCGCGCGCGGCTCCATCCCCTCGATATCCATCTTGATCATCGTCGGGGCAAAGCCACGCAGTACGCCGTCGAGCGGCACACATTGGAGAACGGCTGTCCCGGATGGATCTGCCTTTGCCGCAGATCGTCCATCTGCCGTCTCGGTAAAGCGCAGCTGCTCATAAGAATCCGATACTCCCAACGGAAGAATATAGGTCTCGGGAATATCATTTCGCTGCTGAACGAAGGACTGAATCCCCGCACAAAGATCTCCCTGCGGCTCAAATGCAGCATACGCCTCGATGCTCTCCCCATGATGAAGCAGACTTCGCAGAGTATCACCATCGTATGCACCGCAGTCAATCATACGACGATAGTCCATCTGTTCCGGGACATCTTCCGCAAGATACTGCCCCTCTATAGGAAGCGGCATGGGAAATCGTGTGACATCACCTGCACGGTATGCTGTGAGGACGGCGAGAAAAAACGTCCGCTCCTCCTCCGTCGAGAACAGTTCGCACGCTGCCTTTATCTGCTGTTCATCACGTGCGAGATTGGCAGGATCATAGGATCCGATAAACAGATGTGACAGAAAGGATTGACTTTCGATGGTCTGCCAGTTGATCTCATGAAGGGCATATATATGGCAAAATCCCTCCTCCCGGAGGCATTGCCGTATCATGGCATCCTGCGTCCGCCCGAACAGTCCTGCCAAGATGACAACCGCATCCTCATGATAAGGTTTCAGTTCCTTTGCTGTCGGAATAAAAGCCGATACAGGCGTACTGCAAGCAGCAGCATTCCGATCAATAAAGCAGATCGGCTGCACCCCATTTTCCATGAGGCACGCATACAGCTTCCTGCCAAGATTACCCGCCCCATAGAGCAGTATCTTGGATTCCTTCCATGCAGAAAATCCGCCAACACCGCCGGCTCTTGGCTTCTCTGCAAAGAGACGGTTCAAGGACTCACTGTCTCCAAAATGCTTCATTGCGTTTTCCTCAGCAAAATGACATACTTCGTCATCAATGTATCAAACCGCTCTTCCGAATACCGTGCCCTCATACGTACATCCGTATGATATTCCTCTATCGATGCCAGTTGATCAAAGAAAGCCTGTTTCACCTCGGCAGGAAATTCCATATAAGGAAACAGACGAATCTCGTAGTTCATCTGCTCCAACAGGGGAATCAATGCATCCACGTTCCATGAAACTTTGGAGGGAGTGTTCTGCAGTGCATTTACGATTTCCTGCAAATCATCCGATACATCGTAATACCTGACTTTTAATGCCAAAACACCACCATCGGAAAGCAGATCCGTAAGATCTCGTATCAGTGCAATCGGATTCTCATAGGTATCCGGAAATTCTCCCAGAATAATGGCATCATATGTGTGTCCGCCTGCTTTGTTCTTCACACGATCCACATCGCCGCAGAATACTTCCCCTTCGCAGACATAATACAGATCCTGCCAATACTTTGGTGCGGTTGTATAGGCAGCTAAGGAAGCATCCGATATCCCTCGTGACCGCAGCATATTCTTCACTTCGAGAAGTGGTGTGCCGCACCGCACATCAACCCCTAGTATGTGTGGAGAATTCTGTCGAAGCAGCTCCGACTCTTGAAAGAGTACATCCAGCATAGACTCTTCATAATTAACTACATCAGACCAAGCGTCAATCCCACAATACTTTTGCTGAAATAGTCTGCGCCCTTTCGCCAGGTCTTCTGCCTGCTTCACAGGATCAGCACCGACAACAGTACTCCCTTCATGATGAACAAACACATCCCCGCAGAGCACGTTGCGGTAGCCGAGCCGACGATAGGCAAACGAAATATCATCATCGGCAAAATTATAGTAAAAGGCATAGTCTGCTTCATAAAATTCACGCAAAGATGCGCGAATCATACAAACCGTCGGAATCAGACGTATACGGTCATACCATTTGGATGGATCGGATTGATTGAACTGCGCCGCCTTTTTTTGCATATCTTCAAAATCAGTATACCCCAAATCCACATCCTGAAAGTTTGATACATGATCCGACATGGGGACAATAAATCCAATCCGTTCATCAGACTCTGCACAGATCAGCATATTTTTCAGCCAGTTTTCGGTAACCAAAATATCATTCGGCACACTGACAAAATATTTTCCGCGCATAAAGCGTCCGCATGTCGCGTTTTTTGCACCAAAATACCCGTATAGAGCACCAATATTTTTTGTAATACGATAGATGCGTTTTCTTGGATGATCGAGACTTTTGAAATATTCAAGGGTTCCATCGGTCGATCCGTTATCCACCAAGATCAGCTCATAATCAATGTCCTTCGTATAGCGAAAAAGCGCCTCAATCGCTGGTTTTGTATAGTCCTCCAGATGATTGTATGCCTGGAAATAAATACTGACAAGAGGATCATCCGCTTCGGCGATCGCCTCCATGTTCTTCTCACGGTTTGCATAGGGATTTAATACATCGCCATAAACGATAGGCTCTTTCTCATTCGAGTCTACAATGCAAACCATACCATCGGCCGCAGCTGCTCTCATAGCACTTCGTACTCCCCTCATATGCCTGATGCGTTTCACTGATATATTATCGGACACATAGCACGACGACATCTCCTGCCAATAAATAATGCAGATCGCTTGATGCCCCGAGAATCTGTGTCACCATCTGCTCAAAATTAGTTATAGCCTCAAAATAATGAGCACGCGTCCAATAGCCGACATGTACACGTTCAGCAGAGAACTGCTCTTTCAATGCATAGACAAGACGCGGAATGGGAAAAACGCGTCCTCCATTTAACGACAGAATGCTGTCATAAATGAAATGTGGTATATCATTTGGGAGATTCTCCATCACATGTTCAAAGCTGTTGTAATTGAGCAGAGTTGCATAAATAAATCCATTAGATTTCAATATCTCATGTATTTGTATGAAGAATGGGACAATCTCTGAAATGGGCAGTATATTGAGAAATGCTCCCAAGATGACGGCATCATAGTTCTCTCTCACTTCATCCGGCAGGTTGTCAAGAGCCGTCCGTCGCAGGACCGTGTCTGCCATATACTTTGCTTCGGTCAAATACCTCTCATTGCAGACAACTGCATCGATCACAACCTTCTTTTGGAGACGACGGAAGTAGTTGCGAACAGCCAGAATCCCCTCGCAAAACATTGGCTCAATGAAAAGAATCCGCACAGGAACTTCACCCGCAGGAATGTTCTCAAACAATTGATCCAAAAAAGGCAGATGACCTCGTGACTCCCAAGGATCGACGCCCCATTTGTTTTGAAAGACCGGACGCATGGCTATAATACTCTTATAATTCCCGCGCTTTGTGCGCACCTCGTTTAAGGTTACGCCCCCGAAATGATGGACAAAGGTATCCTTGGCGAGAATTTGGCGGAAACCTGACCGGCGTAATGTTGCAGAAAAGTCATCGTCCTCAAAATCACAGAGGACATAGCGATAGTCTGCACGTATCTCGGGCACATCAAAAAGATTCGGCACAACGCTCACAAAGGGCATAAGAAGTGCTCTTTCCTCCCAGAGGAGTGGGTTCGACACATTATGCGCTGCAGCGAACGCCTCCATTTCCGGCATCGCCTCAAAGCGATTTTCATAGTCTACCGGAATTCCTTGGCGATTAGAAATGCAGTTCTCATTGCATGTGGGAACGACCCAGAAGACATCCTTCTCCACCTGGTGCACGGCGAGGAGATTCTCCAGCCAATGCGGTGTGGCAACGGCATCGTTGGAGAAGTAGACGACGTACTCACCCTCTGCGATATGACGGGCTATCCCCCACCCGAGGTGATTGTATACGTTGTACTTCAGATTGATTTTCTTCTCGTGAGGCAGGCTGTTAAAATACGCCTCCGTTCCATCCGACGAACCATCGTTGATCGTAATGAGTTCAATATCTCCATGTGAAAAGTCCGTATGACGAAAGAGACTGTCGATGGCACAGCGCGAATACTCTACTTTGTTGTAGGCAGGGACGATGATCGACACGCGGTACTTGAAGTCCGTCCGGCGCGGCCTCTTCCGCGCCGCCTCAAATGCCGCAATCGTCTGCGCCAGATAGGCATCCTGTACTTCCAGATGCTGCAGAATATGGTATTCCAGATCCAACTGATAGCGCAGATCCAAAAAGAGTGGCCGTACTTCGTAGAAAAAATACTTCCACGCATCTCGTGGGTCTTCCGCAGCCAACGCTTTCTGCCCACTGCACGCAGCATTCAGCGCATAGCGACGGCACTTTTCCATGAGCGTCCCCTTCTCCTGGGATAAGCGCTCCGCAACGCCGTCCATCGCCGCAGCAAAATCCGTCAATACCTGACGCGTCGGTTCTTCCATGCTGCCATCTGTGGAAAGCGTACTGCCGATGTAGTCCACAGCTTCCCGCGCTGTGTCCATGATCTCCTCATACCACTGCATACAAACCTCTCTCTGTCTCCCTGCTGAGTGATTTTCTCTATATGATAACTATCGGAAAAATCTTACATAAGCTAAAGAAGAAAGGCACTGCCGCTCATCTTTCCTTGCAGCAATGCCTTTCCATTATTTATCCCACTGGGTTACGTTGAACTTCGGTTCCGGCGCAGCGACAGGTGCGGGACGCTTTTCAGCGGCGCGCTCTGCCTCCTCACTGGTCTGTGTAGAGTCGTCGATCACGACATCGACGGGAATCGGTGCGGGTTTCCCCGTATCATCCGTATCGTCATTCTGCTTGTCCTTTTCGCTGATCGCGCCCTTCGTCATCAGTTCCTCAAGCTCTGCCGCACTCAGCGTCTCGCGCTCGAGAAGTTCCTTTGCGATTAGATCGAGTTTGTCGCGATTCTCCACGATGATCGTACGGCAAGCCTCATACGCTTCCTCGATGTAGCGGCGTACCTCACGGTCGATCTCACCCGCAATCTCTTCGGAGTAGTTGCGCTCACGATTGAGATCGCGCCCGAGGAAGACCTGATGATTCTCCTCGCCATAGGCAATCGGACCGATCACATCACTCATGCCGTATTCCATGATCATGCTGCGGATGATACGCGTCGCCTGCTGAATATCGCTGGATGCGCCCGTACTGATCTCGCCGAGCACAACTTCCTCGGCCACACGTCCGCCGAGTGCGACCTTGATGCGGTCGATGAGTTCGGAGCGCGTCCGATAGGAACGATCCTCCTTCGGCAGGGAGAGCATATAGCCGCCCGCACGTCCGCGCGGGATGATTGTTACCTTGTGCACGGGATCGGCGTGCTCGAGCAGAAGTCCTACGAGCGTATGTCCGCCCTCATGATATGCCGTGAGGCGCTTTTCCTCATCCGTCATGACATGAGACTTGCGCTCCGGACCTGCGAGGACACGCTCGATCGCCTCCTCCATCTCCGCCATCGTGATCTTCTTCTTGTCACGGCGCGCGGCAAGGAGTGCCGCCTCGTTGACGAGATTGCTCAGATCCGCGCCCGTAAAGCCGGGCGTGCGCCGCGCGAGGACGTCCAGATCAACGTCGTCGGCGACCGGCTTGCCCTTTGTATGTACCTTCAGGATGGCCTCACGTCCGCGCACGTCGGGCTTATCCACCACGATCTGACGATCGAAGCGGCCGGGGCGCAGGAGCGCAGGGTCAAGCACATCGGGGCGGTTGGTCGCCGCGATGATGATGATCCCCTCATTTGAGGCAAAGCCATCCATCTCGACAAGGAGCTGATTGAGCGTCTGTTCACGCTCATCGTGTCCGCCGCCCAGCCCCGCGCCGCGCTGACGTCCAACGGCATCAATCTCGTCGATAAAGACGATGCACGGAGCCGCCTTTTTTGCCTGTTCAAAAAGGTCACGCACACGCGATGCACCGACACCGACGAACATCTCGACGAAGTCGGAGCCGCTGATCGTGAAGAACTGAACACCCGCCTCGCCGGCGACCGCCTTCGCAAGGAGCGTTTTGCCCGTGCCCGGAGGGCCGAAGAGCAGCACTCCCTTGGGGATGCGTGCGCCGAGCTCGTTGAACTTGTCGGGGGTCTTGAGGAACTCGACGACTTCCTCAAGCTCCTGCTTGGCTTCGTCCGCCCCTGCCACATCGGCAAAGGTCACCTTTTTCTTATCACTCACCATGAGGCGCACGCGCGACTTGCCGAAGTTCATCATGCGCCCGCCGCCCATCTGGGACTGCTGCATGATGAAGAACCAGAAGCCGATCAGAAGTGCAATCGGGATCAGCGAGGTGAGGAGCGTCTGCCACCACGGTGGCTCGGGCGGATTTTCCGCCGAGATCGTCACCCCCTTTTCCGAGAGGCGCGTATAGAGGTCGCGGTCGTTGCTCGGGGCATCCGGTGCAATCGTCGTGAACTCCGTCCCATCCTTCAGCGTACCGCGGATGTTGTTCTGGACGATGACGACCTTGTCCACGTCTCCGGCCGTTACTTTTTCGGTAAAATCACTGTATCCCAGCGCGGTTGCCTGCGCCGTCTGATGGCTGCCCGACATGTAGTCGGCGACCGTCCAGACGACGAAAAACATGAGCGCATAGAACGCGAGATTCCGCAGAATTGAATGATTCAAAAGGCGCCTCCTCACTCATAAACGGAACGCCGCAGCACCCCGATGTAGGGCAGATTCCGATATTTCTCCGCATAGTCCAGTCCGTATCCCACGAGGAACTCATCCGGAACCTCGTACCCCAGATAGTCGATCTCCACAGGTGCAACACGGCGCGAGGGTTTCGACAGGAACGCACAGATCTTGATGCTCTTCGGGTGACGTCCCATGAGCATCTGCTTCAGATAGTGCATAGT
>JABZYJ010000051.1 GCA_015265235.1 Selenomonas sp.
GGTGCGAAACCAATACCGCGAACAACGCAACTAAACACAACCCAGCCAAAATCCGTAGGATTCAAAAGGAAGATGACATGACCGATAAAGCAGATGACAACACCGCCCAGGGACATGTTGCGCTTGCCGAAACGGCGCAGGAGGCGCGGGCTGAACACCGCCATAACAAAGATCGTGACCAGCGTCTCCAGGAGATAGAGGCTGCCGTAAATCGTATCATCGGCAAAAATGTATTTGCAGTAATAAGGGAGAATCGTACCCGTAATCGTGAAGATAACGTTCTGCATCATCCAGATCGTCATGCCCACCCAGAAGTACGGATTGACAGCGAGAGCCTTGAGCGCCTTGCCAACCGGAATTTTCGCCGCCTTTGCACGAGCCTCGATCACAACGGTCTCTTTGCAGCGTGAGAAGCAGAAGATCAAAAGCACCAGTCCAACGACGGCCCAGATGCTCATGACCTCAACCCATGCCATCTGCGTATCACCAAAGACCTTGACCAGCGGAAGTGTTGCCGAGACCGAGAGAATACGGCCCCAGGGTGAGAGACACATACGCGTGATCGAGAGCATATCGCGTTCCTTTGAAGCGCGTGTCATCATCGCCGAAAGCGAGCCATACGGAAGATTCAGCGCTGTATAGCAAACTGTCGTACAGAGATTGTATGTAACGAACAGATAGGCGAACTGCATTGCTGAGGATCCCTGCGGAACTGTATAGATAAGTACAATGGATACCGCAAACGGTACGCTCATCCACAAAATCCAAGGGCGGGACTTACCCCACTTGGAATTCGTCTTCTCAACAATAAATCCCATGATGACGTCAGACACACCATCAAAACAGCGGGACAGGAGCATAACCATACCGACCATCGCAGGATCGATCCCTGCATAGTCCGTATAGAAAAATGTCAGAATGCCCATCGCTCCCCATACGACATTTTGGGCTGTGTCACCAAGGCCGTAAGCAATACGGGTCATCCACGGAAGACGACCTCCTGCTGCCTGCGTCTGCGAATTGCTCATCGCAATTCCCCCTCCTCACTTAGTAAACAAAAAACCGAATTGCATAGTGATTCCTTCTTTCTCCCCCCATTCAGGAATCACTTGTGTCTCTTTGTGATATATCATTCCTATGCTTATATTTTATATTTTTTTCCATTTTACAATCTCCATTTTCTTGTCTTTTCTTCAACATATACCCATAACAAAGCACCGATAAGCAAAGGACTCTTCATTTCTTTTCCATTTTTTATTCATCAAAACTATATTTTCTTGCTTTTATGGAACTTATCGAGACTTTTTCACTTCATTTTCTGATACATCATGGTAATCTTTTGGTTTTATGTTATTCACCTGTTCCAACACAAAATAAAAAATCCCAATAGAATATCTATCGGGATTTTTTGATCCATATTGTTTATGCAGATAACGAGTCAAAAGCGCTCATATCAGCTGCTCAGCTTCTCCAGCCGTGAGAGGTCGACTTCTTCGACGGGCTCCTCGGCGGGCGCCTCGGGTTCGGGCGGCTCAGGCACCGGCTGCGGTGCGTGGTCGACGATCTCGAGGTGGCGGTAGCGGGTCATGCCCGTACCGGCCGGGATGAGTTTGCCGATGATGACGTTTTCCTTGAGGCCGACGAGCGGGTCGATCTTGCCCTTGATCGCGGCGTCGGTGAGGACGCGCGTGGTCTCCTGGAAGGACGCCGCCGAGAGGAAGGAATCCGTGGCGAGCGACGCCTTCGTGATGCCGAGCAGGATGGGCTTTGCCACAGCGGGCTCGCCGTCCTCCTCGATCGCCTTGGTGTTTGCCGCCTCGAATGCGTTGATCTCGATGTACTCGCCCGGGAGGAAGTCGGTGGTCCCGGCCTCCTCGATCTTGACCTTGTGCAGCATCTGCCGCACCATGACCTCGATGTGCTTGTCGTTGATCTCAACGCCCTGCGATTTGTAGACCTTCTGCACCTCGTAGACGAGGTAGCGCTGGGTCGCCTGCAGGCCGCAGACGCGCAGGATGTCATGCGGGTTCACGGAGCCCTCGGTGATCTTGTCACCGGGCTTCATGACCATGCCGTCACGCGCGGCCATGCGCGCGCCGAACGGCACAGAGTACTCACGCGGTACACCGCCCTCGGGCGTGATCGTGACCGTGCGCATACCTTTGCCCGTGTCGTCGATGGCAACGACACCCTCGTTCTCTGCGATGATGGCGTTGTGCTTGGGCTTGCGCGCCTCGAAGAGCTCCTCGACGCGCGGGAGACCCTGTGTGATGTCGTCACCTGCGACACCGCCCGAGTGGAAGGTACGCATGGTGAGCTGTGTGCCCGGCTCGCCGATGGACTGTGCGGCAATGATGCCGACTGCCTCGCCGATCTCGACCTCTGCCTGATTGGCAAGGTCGCGGCCGTAGCACTTCATGCAGACGCCGAACTGTGACTTGCACGTGAGGACGCTGCGGATGGAGACGCGCTTTCGGACGCCCTCGATGCGCTTGGCGAGAGCCTCGTCGACGGAGTCGTTGATGTGGGCAATGGTTTCGCCCGTTGCCTCATCCACGATGTCCTCGGCGAGCACGCGGCCTACGATACGGTCGGCGAGCGACTCGATAACGCCCGCGCCCTCCATGATGGCCTCGACTTCGATGCCGCGCACGTTGTTGTTGCGGATATTGAGCTCGTGGAGCTCGGAGGAGAGGATCGTCTCCACCATCTTGTCGGTGAGGATCGTGCCCTCCTCTGCGAGGACAGTGCCGTCGTCGAGGGCAGCCTCGCGCACGACTTCCTTGCCGCTGAGCTCGCGCACGATGGCAGCGTGTGCCTTCTTGCGCTTTCTCGCATCCGGCTCGCCGAGCGTGATGCTCTCCGTGACCATGGCGTTGCTGACCGCCCCCTCCGCATTGACGGAGGAGCCGCGCACCATGATCTCGCGGATGTCGCGTTCGCCGATGGTCTCGAGGACCTCGTCGTCGAGCGTCGTGTCCTGCGGGTAGAGGATCTCCTTCGTCTCGGGGTCATAGATCGCCGCCGCGAGGAGGCGTCCCATGAGGCTGTCGACGAGGAGTTCGAGTGCGTCAAACGCAGACTCTGCCATGCGTGCACGCACCTGCAGGAGGTTGATCGCAGAGACGTCGCAGTCCTCCTCGCGGACGATGACATCCTGTGCCACGTCGACGAGACGGCGCGTGAGGTAGCCCGAGTCCGCCGTACGGAGTGCCGTATCGGCAAGGCCCTTGCGCGCACCATGCGAGGAGATGAAGTAGTCGGAAACGGACAGTCCCTCACGGAAGTTCGCCGTGATCGGCAGGTCGATGATCTTACCCGACGGGTCAGCCATCAGGCCGCGCATGCCCGCGAGCTGACGCATCTGCTGCTTGTTGCCTCGGGCGCCCGAGTCTGCCATCATGAAGATGGGGTTAAAGGGATCCATGTTGTCCATCATGGCGTCCGCGACGTCGTCCGTCGCCTGTGTCCAGAGCTGGACGACCTTTTTATAGCGCTCGTCCTCAGTGATGAGACCGCGCGAGAACTGACGCTCAACCTTGTTGACCTTCGCCTGCGTGTCCGCGATGATGTCCTTTTTCTTCGGCGGCACGATGACGTCGGAGACGGCAACCGTCATGCCTGCAATGCAGGCGTAGTGGTAGCCGAGGTTCTTCACATTGTCAATGACCTCAGCGGTCTTGGTCGCGCCGAAGTGGTCGTAGCAGTTCGCGACGAGTTTGCCGAGCTCCTTCTTGTTCATGAGGACGCCGAGACGCCACTCACCGGTCTCGGCATCCTGCGCGTAGTGGCGCAGCTCCTCGGGCAGGATCTCGTTGAAGATGAGGCGGCCGAGCGAGCTGCGGACGAGGCCGTAGCCCGCGATCTGCACGCGGATCTCCGCCTGCAGGTCGAGCACCTTTTCCTGATACGCGAGGAGTGCCTCGGCGATGCCCGTGAATGCCTTGCCCTCGCCCTTTGCGCCGGGCTTCAGCTTCGTGAGGTAGTACGAGCCGAGCACCATGTCCTGCGAGGGGACGATGATGGGCTTGCCGTCCTTCGGCGCGAGGATGTGGTTTGCAGCGAGCATGAGGACGCGCGCCTCCGTCTGCGCCTCCGCCGAGAGCGGCAGATGGATCGCCATCTGGTCGCCGTCAAAGTCCGCGTTGTATGCCGTACACGCGAGCGGATGCAGCTTCAGAGCACGCCCCTCGGTGAGCACCGGCTCAAAGGCCTGGATGCCCAGACGGTGCAGTGTCGGTGCACGGTTGAGGAGCACGGGATGCTCCTTGATGACATCCTCAAGCACGTCCCAGACCTCGGGGCGTGCGCGCTCGACCATGCGCTTTGCCGACTTGATGTTGTGGGCAGCGCCGTCCGCCTGCAGTTTTTTCATGACAAAGGGCTTGAAGAGCTCGAGTGCCATTTCCTTCGGCAGGCCGCACTGGTGGAGCTTCAGCTCCGGGCCGACGACGATAACGGAACGTCCCGAGTAGTCGACACGCTTGCCGAGGAGGTTCTGACGGAAGCGCCCCTGCTTGCCCTTGAGCATATCCGAGAGCGACTTCAGCGCACGGTTGCCGGGTCCTGTGACGGGGCGGCCGCGGCGGCCATTGTCGATGAGCGCGTCCACCGCCTCCTGCAGCATGCGCTTCTCGTTGCGCACGATGATGTCGGGCGCACCGAGGTCGAGCAGGCGGCGCAGGCGGTTGTTGCGGTTGATGACGCGGCGGTAGAGGTCGTTGAGATCAGAGGTCGCAAAGCGTCCGCCGTCGAGCTGCACCATGGGGCGCAGGTCAGGCGGAATGACAGGCACGACGTCCATGATCATCCACGAAGGCTGATTGCCGGACTTGCGGAATGCCTCAACCACCTCAAGGCGGCGGATGGCACGCACCTTCTTCTGTCCGGAGGTCGTCCGCACGTCGTTTTTCAGCTGTGCACTCATCTGCTCAAGATCCAGCTCCTCAAGGAGCTCCTTGATCGCCTCCGCGCCCATGCCGACGCGGAAGGTATTGCCATACTTTTCGAGCGCATCGTGATACTCGCGCTCGGAGAGCAGTTCCTTTTTCTTCAGATCGGTTTCGCCCGCATCGAGGACGATGTAGTAGGCGAAGTAGAGCACCTTCTCAAGCGAACGCGGGGAGACATCGAGGATGAGTCCCATGCGGCTCGGAATGCCCTTGAAGTACCAGATATGCGAGACGGGTGCGGCGAGCTCGATATGCCCCATGCGCTCGCGGCGCACCTTTGCGCGCGTCACCTCGACGCCGCAGCGGTCGCAGACAACGCCTTTGTAGCGGATGCGCTTGTATTTTCCGCAGTGGCACTCCCAGTCGCGTGTCGGTCCAAAGATGCGCTCGCAGAAGAGGCCGTCACGCTCGGGCTTCAAGGTACGATAGTTGATGGTCTCCGGCTTTTTTACCTCGCCGTGCGACCATGCACGAATTTTATCGGGAGAAGCGAGTCCGATCCGCATCGAGTCAAAATTGTTTACATCCAGCAACAGCTGCCACTCCCTTCCTTATAGATCGTCCTCATGAGGATTGTCGATGTCGTCCAGTCCGCCATGGAGAATCGCATCCATGTCGTCCGCCGCAAGGTCCTCGTCGGTGCCGAGATCGGCGATGAGATCCTCATCCGCAGACTCCTCAGCCTCCGCGTTCTCCTCCTCGTAGTCATCCGCAGGAGGCGGCGGCGCGGCACCGTTCTCGTCCACGCCCTCCACATCGAGGTCGAGGGAACGCGCCTTTTCGTTGATGTCCTCGTCCTCCTCGTCGCGGATCGCGATTTCCTTCGCGTCCTCGTTGAGCACCTTGATGTCGAGGCCGATCGCCTGCAGCTCCTTGATGAGCACCTTGAACGACTCGGGTACGCCCGGCTCGGGGATATTGTCCCCCTTGACGATGGATTCGTATGCCTTGACACGGCCGACCACGTCGTCGGACTTCACCGTCAGGATCTCCTGCAGTGTGTACGCCGCGCCGTATGCCTCGAGTGCCCAGACCTCCATCTCGCCGAAACGCTGCCCGCCGAACTGCGCCTTGCCGCCGAGCGGCTGCTGCGTGACGAGCGAGTACGGCCCCGTGGAGCGCGCATGAATCTTGTCGTCAACCAGATGATGCAGCTTCAGCATGTAGACGCAGCCGACCGTGACGCGGTTCTCGAACGGCTCGCCCGTGCGGCCGTCGTAGAGCACGGTCTTGCCGTCGGAGGGAAGTCCCGCCGCACGGATCGTGCCGAATACGTCGTCGTCGCCCGCGCCGTCAAAGACCGGGGTCGCGATGTGGATACCGGCCACGTCGGGCACGGGCATCCCGTTTTTATCAAAATCATAGCCCGCCGCGCGGAGATCGCCCTCCACCGTCGGATCGCCGTCCTTGATGCGCTGGCCGAGAACGCGGCACGCCATGCCAAGATGCGTCTCTAGGACCTGACCGATGTTCATACGCGACGGAACGCCGAGCGGGTTCAGCACGATATCGACCGGCGTGCCGTCCGGCAGGAACGGCATGTCCTCCTGGCGCATGATGCGCGAGACGACACCCTTGTTTCCGTGACGGCCGGACATCTTGTCGCCGACCGAGATCTTGCGTTTCTGCGCGATATAGACGCGCACGAGGCGGTTGACGCCGGGCGGCAGTTCGTCGTTGTTCTCACGGGTAAAGATCTTCACGTCGATGATCTTGCCCGCCTCGCCGTGCGGCACGCGCAGCGAGGTATCGCGCACCTCGCGCGCCTTCTCGCCGAAGATCGCGCGCAGCAGGCGCTCCTCTGCCGTCAGCTCCGTCTCGCCCTTGGGCGTGACCTTGCCGACGAGGATATCGCCGGGGCGCACGTCCGCGCCGATGGAGATAATGCCGTCCTCGTCGAGATCCTTGAGGGCTTCCTCCGCCACATTCGGGATGTCGCGCGTGATCTCCTCAGGGCCGAGCTTCGTGTCGCGCGCATCGCACTCATACTCCTCGATGTGGATCGAGGTGTAGAGATCGCGCTTGACGAGATTCTCGCTGAGGAGGATGGCGTCCTCGTAGTTGTAACCCTCCCACGGCATATAGGCGACAATAATATTGTAGCCGAGAGCGAGCTCTCCGTTGTCCGTCGAGGGACCGTCGGCGATGGGCTGCCCCTCCGTCACGCGGTCGCCCGCGTAGACGAGCGGCTTTTGGTTGATGCAGGTCGCCTGGTTCGAGCGGATGAATTTCTGCAGTTTATAGGTATCAAATGCGCCCTCGTCCGAGCGGACGGTGATCGCATCTGCCGTAACGTCCGTGACCTCGCCGCCGTGCTTCGCAAGCACCATGACGCCCGAGTCGCATGCCGCCTTGTACTCCATGCCCGTACCGACGAGCGGCGCCTGCGTCCGCAGGAGCGGCACCGCCTGTCGCTGCATGTTTGCACCCATGAGGGCACGGTTCGCATCGTCGTTTTCGAGGAACGGGATCATCGCCGTCGCGATGGAGAAGACCTGGCGCGGCGACACGTCCATATAGTCCACACGCTCGCGCGGATGCAGCCCCGTCTCCTCGTGGAAACGTGCCGTCACGCGCTCGTTGACAAAGTACTCATTCGCATCGAGCGGCTCATTCGCCTGCGCGATGATGAGATCGTCCTCCTCGTCCGCCGTGAGGTAGCGCACATCCTCCGTCACGCGGTGATGTTCCTTGTCCACGCGGCGATACGGCGTCTCCATAAAGCCGAAACGGTTCACGCGCGCATAGTTGGCGAGCGAGCCGATGAGGCCGATGTTCGGACCTTCCGGCGACTCGACCGGGCACATGCGGCCGTAGTGCGAGTTGTGAACGTCGCGCACCTCAAAGCCCGCGCGCTCGCGCGAGAGACCGCCGGGGCCGAGTGCCGAGAGGCGGCGCTTATGCGTCAGCTCGGAGAGGGGGTTGTGCTGATCCATGAACTGCGAGAGCTGCGAGGAGCCGAAGAACTCCTTTACCGCCGCCACGACGGGGCGGATATTGATGAGCCCCTGCGGCGTGATGCTCTCCGTCTCCTGGATCGACATGCGCTCGCGCACGACGCGCTCCATGCGTGAGAGGCCGATGCGGAACTGGTTCTGCAGCAGCTCGCCCACGGCACGCACGCGGCGGTTGCCGAGATGGTCGATGTCGTCCGTATTGCCAAAGCCGTCCATGAGGCCGAGGAGGTAGCTGATCGCCGCCATGATGTCCTCGCGCGTCACTGTGCGGTACTGATAGTCGCGCGTCGGTGCGCAGAGCATCCGATAGATCTCACCGTCGGGCTTCTGTACCTGAAATGCGATGAGCTCGCCGTCGCCGAAGAGCGCCGTCTCGCGCTCCTCACTGACCGCATCCACCATCGCAGGCGTGATCGGCTCGCCCTTCGGGAAAACGATCTCGCCCGTCTCCACGTCCACAACGGGCTCGGCGAGCACCTTGCCCAGCAGGCGACGGCGCCAGCCGAGCTTCTTCGTCAGCTTGTAGCGGCCGACCGTTGCGAGGTCGTAGCGGCGCGGGTCAAAGAACAGCGTCTCGAGAAGCTGACGCGCATTGTCCTCGTTCGCGGGCTCACCCGGACGCAGACGGCGGTAGATCTCGATGACCGCGCGGCTGCGCGTCTTGACCTCGTCCGTATCGCGCTCGATCGTTGCGAGCATGCGCGGATCGTCGCCGAAGAGCGCACGAATCTCCGCGTCCGTCTCGTAGCCGAGGGCGCGGATGAGATAGGTCACGGGCATCTTGCGCGTACGATCGATACGCACGGAGACGATGTCGTTTGCATCCGTCTCCAGCTCGATCCACGCACCGCGGTTCGGGATCATCGTCGCGTTGAAGAGCTCCTTGCCCGTCGTATCGATTTCCACACCGTAGTACGTGCCGGGCGAACGGACGAGCTGACTGACGATAACGCGCTCTGCGCCGTTGATGATGAACGTCCCCGTATCCGTCATGAGCGGGAAATCGCCCATGAAGACCTCCTGCTCCTTGATCTCGCCCGTCTCGCGGTTCACGAGGCGCACGTTGACGCGCAGGGGCGCGGCGTACGTCACATCGCGCTCCTTGCACTCGTCGAGATCGTACTTCGGCTCACCGAGCGCAAACGACTCAAAGGAAAGGATGAGATTCCCGGAGAAATCCTGAATGGGCGAGATGTCGCGGAAAATCTCCGCAAGCCCCACCTCGAGAAACCACCGATAGCTCTCGCGCTGGATGTCAAGAAGATGCGGCATCTCCATCACTTCTTTGATCCGCGCGTAGCTGTAGCGGGTTCGACGGCCGACCGACACAGGATTGAACATGAACGCTGTCACCCTTTCGCTGGAATATCCTCTGGCATCTGAGCGCCATCCTCAGGATTGAACAGACACAAAAAGAACAAGGCAGCCATGTGAGTACCTTGCTCTCTTGTCCTTTCTAACCGCACAGCATACTGCGCGGCGTCCTCCCCTGAAAAAAGGCGCACAAATCCCATACTTACGTCAATAGGTCATTGTATGATACTACATCGGAGATGCTGTGTCAAGGGGGATTTTTCTATTTTTTTCATTTCTCAGCAGGGGTACGGACAATAGCGTACCGACACGTCCTTCATCAAACGGCGAAGTCATTGACAAAGCGGCGCGTCTATGCTACGTTTAATCGGTATCGATAAAGAAAGGCTACAAATGATACAGCTAAAGAATATTGTCAAAACATACGCAGGCGATGTGCACGCTCTGCGCGGCATTGATCTCACGATTGAGCGCGGCAGCATCTACGGCATCATCGGGCTGTCGGGGGCGGGAAAGTCAACGCTCATCCGCTGCATCAATATGCTCGAGCGCCCGACGAGCGGCGCGGTTCTCGTGGACGGACGCGATCTCATGCAGGTCTCGGAGAGCGAGCTGCGCGAGGAGCGGCGGCACATCGGCATGATTTTCCAGCACTTTAATCTGCTGTCCTCCGCGACGGTCTACGACAACGTGGCGTTCCCGCTGCGGCTCGCAGGGAAATCCGCCGCGGAGATCCGCCCCAAGGTGACAGAGCTGCTCACGCTCGTGGGGCTCGGCGACAAGGCGGATGCCTACCCGAGCCACCTCTCGGGCGGACAGAAGCAGCGCGTCGGCATTGCACGCGCACTCGCGGGCGATCCGAAGGTGCTGCTCTGCGACGAGGCAACCTCGGCGCTCGACCCACAGACGACGAAGTCCATCCTCGCGCTCATCCGCGACATTAACCGCCGCATGGGGCTGACGGTCGTCGTCATCACGCACGAGATGCAGGTCATCAAGGATATCTGTGACCGCGTGGCGGTCATCGACGGCGGCGTGATCGCCGAGGAAGGCGATGTGGTGGATGTGTTCACCGCACCGCAGCAGCCGATCACGAAGGAGTTCATCAGTGTGCTCCTGTCGAACGAGTTGCCGACAGCGTTCCGCGGCAATCCCGTCGAGAAAACACCGAGCACGGGGAGCTATATGCTCCTGCGCCTCACGTTCCTCGGCGAGCGTGCGGACGATCCCGTGCTCGCAGAGATGATCCGCCGTTTCCCCAGCATTGAGGTGACGATGCTCTTCGGTACGCTCGACCAGATCAAGGAGCTGCCGTTCGGGCGCATGATCATCGGGATGCGCGGCGCACCGGAGGAGATACAGCGTGCCATCGGCTATCTCTCGGAACAGCATTTGAAACAGGAGGTGATCGGCTATGTCCGCCGAAATGATTCCCCTGCTGACTAAGGCACTCGGAGAGACGGTCTACATGGTCGCGGTCAGTATGGTCATCTCGAGTGCGCTCGGCATCCCGCTCGGCGTGCTCCTGCATGTGACGGCGCGGGGCGAGATCCTCGATGCACCGGCGGTGAACCGTTCGGTCGGCGCCGTCGTCAATGCGATCCGCTCCATCCCGTTCATCATCCTGATGGTAGCGATCATCCCGCTGACACGTCTCATCGTCGGCTCGGCGATCGGCACGACGGCGGCAATGGTGCCGCTCGTCATCGCCTCCGTCCCGTTCATCGGACGGCAGGTGGAGACCTCGCTGCGCGAGGTGCCGCACGGTCTCATCGAGGCGGCGCTCTCCATGGGGGCGACGCCGCTGCAGATCGTGACGCGCGTGCTCCTGCCGGAGTCCATGCCCGGCATCGTCAGCCAGCTCACGACGGTCGTCATCGCACTCGTCGGCGAGTCCGCCATGGCCGGTGCGATCGGCGGCGGCGGTCTCGGCGATCTCGCGATCCGCTACGGCTACCAGCGGTTCCGTCCCGACATCATGCTCGCGACCGTCGTCATTCTCATCGTTCTCGTCCAGCTCGTGCAGTTCGTGGGCAATACCCTCGCTGCGCGGCTGAATAAGAGATAAATATTTTAAGGAGGTATTTTATGAAAAAACTGCTCGCTCTTGTGCTTGCCGTCACCGCATTTGCCCTCGCCGGCTGCGGCGGCAGCGCAGACAAACCCGCCGACAACGCCAAGGCGGAGAAAGTCGTCAAGGTCGGTGCGTCGCCCGTTCCCCATGCGGAGATCCTCGAGGCGATCCGCCCCGAGCTCGAAAAGGAAGGCGTAAAGCTCGAGATCGTCGAGTTCAACGACTATGTTCAGCCGAACATCGCCACGAACGACAAGGAGATCGACGCGAACTTCTTCCAGCACGAGCCGTACCTGAAGAATTTCGTTGAGGAGCACCCCGAGCTCAAGCTCGTGAACGTTCTCGGTGTCCACATCGAGCCGATGGGCGTCTACTCGCACAAGATCAAGAAGCTCGACGAGCTGAAGGACGGCGCATCCGTCTCCATCCCGAGCGACCCGACGAACGGCGGCCGTGCGCTGCTGCTCCTCGCGCGTGCGAACCTCATCAAGCTGAAGGACGGTGCCGGTACGACGGCGACGGTGCAGGACATCGTCGACAACCCGAAGCACCTCAAGATCCAGGAGATCGAGGCGCCGCAGCTGCCGCGTACACTGGATGACGTCGATATCTCCGTCATCAACACGAACTGGGCAATGCAGGCGGATCTCGTGCCGACGCGCGACGCCCTCATCATGGAGGACAAGACCTCGCCGTACGTCAACATCCTCGTCGTCCGTCAGGGCGATGAGAACCGCCCCGAGATTCAGGCGCTCGTCAAGGCGCTCCACTCCGAGACGGTCAAGAACTTCATCAACGATAAGTACAAGGGCGCAATCGTCCCCGCGTTCTGATCGTAATAACAAGTAAAGGAAGCGTTGTACGATACCAAAAT
>JABZYJ010000052.1 GCA_015265235.1 Selenomonas sp.
AATCATGGCCGTCGGGACGCTCACCAGCGGCAGGACGGCGATCTGCTTGCTGCCGAGGACGAGCAGAATGAGCGGCACGAGGGGGACGATGGCGTAGAGCGGATTGATATGGAAATTTTTATCCTGCTCCTCCTCTGCAAGCTCCTCGAGGTAGGCGGTACGGCGTTCCTCGTTTGGCCCTTCGCTGCGGATGACTGCAATCGCGGCGAGCGTGACCGCGCAGACAATGGATGCAGCGATGGCGGACGGTGCCTCATTCATGATGACCGACATGATGTCTGTGCCCGCAAGATCCGCGACGAAGGGGTTGTGCGATGTGCCGGGGCTGATCGCACTGCCCCACGTACCTGCGAGAACAGCGGCACCTGCCATGGCGGGATGCACGCCCGCCGCGATGAGGGCGGGAATGAGGATGCTGCCCACTGCTGCCGCGCAGCCTGCTGCGCTCGGGATGGCGATATTGATCCACCATGTGAGCAGCATCGCGAGCGGGATCAGGACGAATTTCGTCCGCGTAATGACGCCCGAGATCGACGCGACGAGGTGACGGTCACAGCCCGTCAGCTTCATGACGTAAGAGAAGCCCATGACCGTACAGATGACAGGAACGAGTGTGGTATGCACCATGGTCTTGCTGAACGTCGTAATGGCGTTGTCGGCAACACCGCCGATGATGCACATGAGAAGCCCGGTACCGAAGAGCACCATGCGCGTCTCATATTTTTTGATGATCGCAACAAATGCGAGGACGACAATAATTCCTCCCGCAATAGCCAATGAAAAAACCTCCTTAGAAGTAAAACCGAGAAACAGTCGTCGCCAAAGAGACGACTGCCTGTACTGATTCGACGTGCAGCACAAAAATCCTCCACAGAGCAGTATGTCCTGTGGAGGATTTGCTAACGATAAGCGGGAGAAAAAGATGTTTGACTCATTTTATTTCAGTTTGAATTTGCCGACCTCTGCCATCAGCTCATCGGCAAGATGGGAGAGCGTACGGCTTGCCGCGGCGATTTCTTCCACGGAGGCAGACTGTTCCTCGGTCGATGCGGAGATCGTCTGCGTTTCATTCGCGCTCTTTTCCGAGATGCGCCGCACGGTGGCAACGCGATCACTCATGCTGCGGCTGCCCTCCGCGATCTCGCGGATGCTTTCGGCGATGGTACGGATCCCCGCAGAGAGTTTCTCGATGGAGCTCAGGATCTCGCCGAAGACAGCATCGGCATCCTCGACCGCCTGCTTGCCGCTCGCGACGCTCGCCGTACTCGTATCGCCTGCCTGCACGGCATTTTTCATCCCCGCCTCGATCTCGTGGACGAGCTCGGCGATCTGGCGGCTGGAGCTTTCCGATTCCTCGGCGAGCTTTCGGACTTCCTCGGCGACAACGGCGAACCCTCTGCCCGCCTCTCCCGCACGCGCCGCCTCGATGGCTGCGTTGAGCGCGAGCAGATTCGTCTGTCCGGCGATGTTCGATATCATCTCGACGATATGAGATATCTCCTGCGAGTTCTTGGCAAGATCCTCGATGGATCCATGGACAATCTCTGTGCCATGTTCGATCTCCGTCATGTGTCCGACGATCTGCTGTACCGACAAGCGCCCGCGCTCGACGCATGCGACCGTTGTCTTCGTCGTCGCCGCGATCTCATCGGCGAGCTGTGCCGCCCGCGTCGTGCCGCCGGCAATTCCCTGCGCCGTTTCATCCGCATGTGCCGTGTCCTCGGTCTGCTGTACGGCTCCATTGGCGATCTCCGTCACCGCAGTCGCCACGGCGTTCGATGCCTCCGCTGACTGATGCGCAGCTGCCGTCAGATCCTCCGACGAGCGGGCGAGGCTCTGGGCATTCTCCTGTATCTTCGCGAGCAGGCCGTGCAGGGTCTGTTTCATCTGATTGAATCCCTGCGCGAGCTGCCCGATCTCATCGGCAGACTCCACGGGAATGTCCGCCGCCGATAGGTTCCCGTCATTGATCGTGCGGCACGCCTCGTTGAGCCGCACAAGCGGTGCCGCCGTACGGCGGGCAAAGAGCACGATGACCGCACCGGCAAGCAGGATACCGACAAGCGTAACAGCGGCGAGGAGGCCGAGCAGCGCGTTTACCCGTGCGTTGATCTCATCGATCGGCACACAGGCCACCACCACCCATGTGCGATTCTTCAGATGGATCGGCAGTAAATGTGCATCAAGCTCCTTTCCCGCCGTGCTCTGAAAGCGCACCATGCGCTCCTGACCGCTCGATACAGTATCCTTGAACGCCTGCACGAGCGCCTCGTCAAGAACTCTGTCCTCTCCTTGATCCTTTTTGGAGAGATCCAGTTTCCCGACATCGTCCGGCCGGTCATGACGCGCAACGACGAGGCCGCTCTCGTCCGCAACAAAGGCATAGCCCGTATCGAGGAGTTTCACGTCACCGACGATCTCGGTCAGCGAGTCGAGCTGCATCGTCCCGTAGACGATGCCGACCAGCTCACCGCCCTCCAGCACAGGATAGGCGAGCACACAGATGAGCTTGCCCGTGGTGCCGGAGACAGACGGCGGTGCAAAAAATGGCTGCTTCGTCTCGCGCACCTTTTTGATGTAGTCACGCGACGAGCGATCCATATCCTGTCCCGTATCGCTGTACGCCTGCCCCTCCGGGGTCGAAAAGGCAACCATCGCAAAGCTGGGCATCTGCTCCTTCAACGCCTTCAAAGCATCGATGCGCGCCTCGCGTGTGCCGTGCGCGATGACCGGACTGCGGGAAAGCCCGTCCAGCAGATCCGCCTTGCGCTCCACATCGTTGGTGAGCTTCACCGCCGTCATCTGCCGAACCAACTCTGCGTTCTCGCTCACACTCTCAAGCAGCTGACCGCGCGCCACAAAGTAACTGATCCCCGAAAGAATAATGAAGCTGACCAGAAACAGCGGCAATAGTACAACCAGAAACTTCGTTGCGATGTGCTTAACTTGCATGATACTCCCCTTTTCCCCGTGGTTCCCAGCAGCTCCCCCGTGCTGCTCCCCCTATACCTTGAAACGCCCGACGAGTCCGTCCAGATCCTCAGCCGCACCCTTGAGCTGCTCCGCCGTCGCGGCAAACGCTGCGAGTGAGGCAGTCTGCTCCTCGACGGACGCCGCCGCATCCTGCGTATGCCCAGCGATCTCCTCCGAGGCCTTGCTGAGGGACGCGGAGGCTGCTGCCGCGACCTGTGCGCAGGCGCCGACCATCTCGATGGAAGCAATGAGCTCCGGTTGATCCGCGCCCTCCGCACTTGCATAGCGGCGAATCTCATCCATGTGGGCGGCGATGCCCGCGAGGCTCTGCGTGAGCGTCTCTGCCTCCTCATGCTGCTCCTGCGTGCGCTCGGCTGTCCCCATCACCGCAACGGCGTTAAACTCGACGGCCTTGCTGTTTTCGATGCTCGCATGCCAGACGGTATCCGCGAGCCCCGAGACCTCGGTCGAACACGCCTGTGCCCGTGTAATGAGCTCGCGCAGGTCACTCACAAAGCTGTTGAACGAGTGGACGATCTGTCCGATCTCATCATAGCGGTCAGCACTGAGTTGCTGGGTGAGATCTCCCTCTTTGCCCGCCACCTCGTGGAATGACGCGGTGAGCGCAGCAAGGGGGCGCAGAATCTGCGCCCGAATGAAATGGGATGCGCCGACAACGACAAGGAGAGCGAGGACAAGGATGAGCCCCTCGATCATCTTAGCGCGGGCAATGCGCGCACGGCTCGCCTCATCATAGGCGCGCACGAGCGCATCGACCTCGGCGACATAGTCCGCCACCTCTGCTGAGACTTTCGCGTTCGCCTCGTATTTTGCCGCGGGGGTGCCCGCGTCCATGACGGCGATCACGTCGTCGCGGTAGGCCTGCCACAGGGGCTTGACCTTCTGCAGCTGCGCCATCACGGCAGCATCCGACGGGGCAAGGAGATGCAGTCCCTCATCCCCCTGCTCCAGCCCCGTCAGGATATGGTCGTACTCCGCGACGCGCGCTGCCATATCCCCGCGGATGTTCGCCGTCTCCTCCGCCCCGGCGGGTACAGAGCGCGCCGACAGCCATGCCAGCTGATACGCGCGCATGCGGAGCGAGCCCGAGGCGTTCACCGCCGGCGCATAGCCCTCGAGCTGTCCAAAGGTGAAAAAGTTCAGACCGACAACGCCGATGATGAAGATGAATAGGACAACAAATGTTGCCTGCAATTTCCCTCGTAGTGTCATAATTTCCCTCTCGTTTCACGAGGAACATTCCCTATGCCCCATTATACCACAAATCATCTGATCTGAGGGAAGTTTTTTGATGTTATGACAGTAATGGGGGGCTGCTGCACGAAGCCAAAAACTTCGTGCAGCAGCCCCCCTAAGATTACTCAGGCAGTTGCGTGAGATTGATATAGGTTTTTGTCTCGGGATGCCGCCGCAAATAGCCCTGATGTTCCTCTGCCGCAGGCTGAAACGAGCTCAGCCGCTCCATCGTCGCGTGCATGACGCGCCGCGCCGCCGCGCTGCTGTTCGGATCGTTGAGCGTCAGGTGCTCCCCCGTCGCGGGGCAGCGCCCCTTCCCCGCGAGAAAGGTGAGGTAGAGCGCGATCTGCGGTTCGTCCTCCGCACTCTCGTAGAAGATGCCCGCGCGATACACGGCACCGCGCACATAGCCCTGTCCGTCGATGCTGTACGGCGTAACGACGGAAAAATGCAGGTCGAGGAGCTGTGAGATGTCCGTCTTTTTCGGATCGTAAACGATCTCAACGCCCATGCGCCCGCCCGATGCGCCCGTCAGCGCGTCCTCGTGCGCGATCTGCGGTGCAGCGTTGATATAGCCCGTACGCACGGAGACGATGCCGCGCCGTCCGCGAAATACCTCCTCGAGCTCGTACATATCTGCGCCCGAGAGGCAGATGCGTTTCTGCAATAAAATTCCCCCTTCCATACCGCCCGATATGGCACGCAAATCCCCCTGCCTCTATGGCGGGGGAGTCTCTCGGCGATCAGTTCGTAAAGAGGTCGACCTGCCGCGCCGCCGCACGCCGCACATCGAAAACGCCGAGGAGCTCGGCGACCGCCTGCGTCGGAGAGATGCCGCCGGAGAGGATTGCCGCGCGCACCTCGGGCATCCGACCGCGCACGACAGCATCGTCGAAGAACAAATTATGCAGATGCTCGTCGATCATGCTGTTCATCCAGTCGAGAAGCTGACTGTCACGCCGCTTCTTCCAAATGCCGCTCGCCGTCGTCTTCTCACGAAAGATACGAATGATCTCCCAGAGCTCCGCGAGCCCCGTCTTTTTGATGGCAGAGGCGAGATAGGCGTGCGTCTCCCACCCCGGCGTTGCGGGACGGATGAACTCCGTCATGCGCTCGTACTGTCCGCGCGCGACCTTCGCGGGCAGGAGGTTGTCGCCGTCCGCCTTGTTGATGACAATGGCGTCTGCGAGCTCCATGATGCCCTTTTTGATGCCCTGCAGTTCGTCACCCGCACCCGTCAGCACAACGAGCAGGAAGAAATCGACCATCGAGCGCACGGTTGTCTCGGACTGCCCGACGCCGACCGTCTCGATGATGATGACGTCGTAGCCTGCCGCCTCGCAGAGCAGCATGGTCTCGCGGCTCTTGCGCGCGACGCCGCCGAGGGTACCGCCCGCCGGCGAAGGGCGGATGAATGCCTCCGGGCGGCGCGAGAGTGTACCCATGCGCGTCTTGTCACCGAGGATTGACCCCTTCGTGACAGAACTTGTGGGGTCGACAGTGAGCACAGCGACACGGTGTCCCATGTCACAGAGCATATTGCCGAACGCCTCGATCATCGTGGACTTACCCGCGCCCGGAACGCCTGTGATGCCGATGCGCAGTGCATTTCCCGTCCGCGGCAGCAGACGCTGGAGGACGCGCTGCGCACGTTTGAAGTGCTTGCTGCTGTTGCTCTCGATGAGGGTGATCGCACGAGAGAGCGTCATGCGGTCGCCGCGCGCCACACCCTCGACGTAGTCGTCCTCGGAGAGGACGAGCTTGCGATGGGGCATGCCCTGCCCGTTCAGCAGCTTCGGATTGATGTTGCCGACAGTCAGATCCTTGATGCCCTCGATGCCGCCCATGACGCTCGTCGTAAACTTCGCGTCGGCGTCCTCGGGCACCCAGTCAGGGCGCTCGGTTGTATATTTTTCGCTCATAATTCCTCCTTTCCAACGAGGAAATTTGGGGGTCAGTATTGTCTGTGTCATTTGGCGGCGTGTTGCTCCTAAGCGAACCCTAGTGGAGCAAGCGGAGAAGAGCGTTCGACTCGCCCCCGGCGTACTTCTTTCGTTCAAGCGAAGCGCGTTTAAGAAGTGCGCCGGTATTTAGGCGAACGAGAACGCGACCGCTTGCATAACGAGGTGTTCGCGTGGAGCACAGCAGCCATGTTACAATATGCCAAAACGCCGCCCTCACAGAGAGAGCGGCGCCCAATATTTCCTCAGCCCGCGGCCTCTTCCTTCGCGCGTGCGATAAGGAGGGTCAGGAGCTTGATGCCCGCCTCGGGGATGTTCGTGCCCGGGGCGAAGATCGCGACCGCGCCGTGCTCATAGAGGTTGTCATAGTCCTGCACGGGGATAACGCCGCCGATGCAGACCATGATGTCGTCGCGTCCGAGCTTTTTCAGCTCATCCACCAGCTGCGGCAGGAGTGTATTGTGCCCCGCCGCGAGCGAGCTGAACCCGACCATGTGCACGTCGTTGTCGACGGCATCCTGCGCCGTCTCGGCGGGCGTCTGGAAGAGCGGCCCCACATCGACGTCCCAGCCCATGTCGGCGAAGGAGGATGCGATGACCTTCTGTCCGCGGTCGTGTCCGTCCTGTCCCATCTTCGCAACGAAGATACGCGGGCGGCGTCCCGTCAGCTCCTCGAACTCGTCCGCCATCTCACGTGCGCGCTCGAGTTCGGTCTTGTCGGTGAACTCGGAGGAGTAGACCCCCGAAATCGTGTGGATGACCGCCTGGAAACGTCCCGAGACCTTCTCCACCGCGTCGGAGATCTCACCGAGCGAGGCACGTGCGCGCGCCGCATCGACGGCCGCCTCGAGGAGGTTGCCGTTGTCGCGCGACTCCGCCGCCTTCGTGATACCCTCAAGGCAGCGGCGCACATCGTCTGCGTTGCGCTCGGCACGCAGCTTCTCGAGGCGTTCCACCTGCGCCTGACGCACCGCTGTATTGTCGATCGCGAGGATCTGCAGGGGGTCTTCCTTTTCGAGGCGGTATTTGTTCACACCGACGATGCTCTCGATGCCGGAGTCGATCTGTGCCTGACGGCGTGCCGCCGCCTCCTCGATGCGCATCTTCGGCAGTCCCGTCGAGATCGCCTTTGCCATGCCGCCGAGTGCCTCGACCTCCTGGATGTGCGCCCAAGCGCGGCGGATGATCTCGTTCGTGAGCGACTCAACGTAGTAGGAGCCGCCCCACGGGTCGATGATCTTGCAGACGCTCGTCTCGTCCTGGATGTAGAGCTGCGTATTGCGCGCGATGCGTGCCGAGAAGTCCGTCGGCAGGGCGATTGCCTCGTCGAGCGCGTTCGTATGGAGCGACTGCGTGTGGCCGAGTGCCGCGCCCATGGCCTCCATCGCCGTGCGCGCGATGTTGTTGAACGGATCCTGTGCCGTGAGCGACCAGCCCGACGTCTGGCTGTGCGTACGGAGGGCCATGGACTTGTCGTTCTGTGCCCCGAAGGACTTGACGATCTTTGCCCAGAGGACGCGCGCCGCACGCATTTTGGCGATTTCCATGAAGTAGTTCTTGCCAATCGCCCAGAAGAACGAGAGCCGCTTTGCGAAATCATCGACGGCAAGCCCCGCCTTGATGCCCGTACGGATGTACTCAAGGCCGTCCGCGAGGGTGTAGCCGAGCTCGATGTCCGCCGGTGCGCCCGCCTCCTGCATGTGGTAGCCCGAGATGGAGATGCTGTTGAACTTCGGCATGTACTTCGTCGTGTACTCGAAGATGTCGCCGATGATGCGCATGGACATCTCCGGCGGGTAGATGTAGGTGTTGCGCACCATGAATTCTTTCAGGATGTCGTTCTGGATCGTGCCCGCCATGATCTTCTTGTCGACGCCCTGCTCCTCACCCGAGACGATGAAGAAGGCGAGGATCGGCAGCACGGCGCCGTTCATCGTCATGGAGACGGACATCTGGTCGAGCGGGATGCCCGAGAAGAGGATGTTCATATCGAGCATGGAGCAGACTGAGACGCCTGCCTTGCCCACGTCGCCGACGACACGCGGGTTGTCCGCATCATAGCCGCGATGCGTCGGGAGGTCGAACGCGATCGAGAGTCCCTTCTGCCCCGCAGCGAGGTTGCGGCGGTAGAACGCGTTGGACTCCTCGGCGGTCGAAAAGCCTGCGTACTGGCGTACCGTCCACGGACGGAAGACGTACATCGTGGAGTACGGACCGCGCAGGCACGGCGGAATGCCGCTCGCAAAGTCGAGATGGTTCATGTGCGCATATACATCGTGGTCGTAGAAGGGACTCACGGGGACGCGCTCCATCGTCTTGTGTGTGAGCGCCTCAAAGGTTCGTCCCGTCTCCCCCTCGAAGAGGGCGCGCCACTCCTTGCTGTCTGCGGACGGGCTTTCGCCGAGGCTCATGCCCGTAAAGTCGGGGTTCGTGAAGCCTGCCATTACGCAATCATCCCTTTCTGTTTCTGAAGGCTCTCCAGGATCTCGTAGCAGTTCGCACGGACGGAGATGTATTCATCAATGCCCGCTTCCTTATAAGTCTCAAGCAGATCCTTCGGCGCAGCACCCGCAAGGAAAACGCGGGCCTTCGGCAGCACCTCATGGAGTTTCGGCGCGAGTGCGGGAACGATCTCGGGGTAGGTCGCGTCCGTGGAGCAGATGACAACGGCATCCGCCCCGCTGGCGCGCGCCGCATCCGCCGCCTCCTCAATGGTCTTAAAGCCATCGTTGCCAAGCACCTCGAATGCACCGACCTGCAAAAAGCCCGTGGTAAAGTCCGCGCGTGCCTTGTGCTGCGGAATGGGCCCCATGTTCGCGAGGAAGATCTTCACGTTGTCGTTCTTCTCCGCCTTGTATTCCTCTGTGCGCTGACGAAGTGCCTCGAACCGCTCGCTCCAGCGATGCGGCGCAATCGCCGTGACCGTCTCCGCACCGTTCCCCTCCGTGACCGCCGTCATGAGCTCTGCAATCGTCGCCCCCGCGAGTGCCGCCTCGACCGCGTTATCCACGCTGTGCGCCTGCCGCAGGGATGCGAGCGCCTCGTCGCGGTGCTTCACGTCGATGTCCGAGAGGTAGGCGTCGATGTCCGCCGTACGCTGTGCCTTGAGCGCTGCGGTATCCTCTGCACGCGTCTCGAGCAGTGTCTCCGTCATGTTCGGATACATATTGTTGCCGACGATGCGGTCGCGGCGCAGATCGGCGTTTTTGAACCGTGCGGCGAGCACCGCTGCCACGCTCTCCTGTAGGGAGCCTGCGCGGAGCGCCGCGACGATGCCCCCCTCTTTCTCGATGCGCTGGAACTCGGCCCAGATCTTTTCCTTCATCTGGCGCGTCAGCGTCTCGACTGCCCACGAGCCGCCGGCGGGGTCGATGGGCTGGAGGAGGCCAAACTCCTCCTGCAGCATGATCTGGACGTTGCGTGCAATACGGCGGGAGAACTCGTCGCCCTTGCGGATGGGCTCATCGAACGGCGCACTCTCGAAGGAGTCGATGCCGCCGACAACGCCCGAGAAGATCTCCGTCGTGTTGCGGAGCATGTTGACGTAGGGGTCGTAGATGGTCTTGAAGAACAGCGCAGGGCGCGCATGGATGCGCATCTTCTGTGCCTCCGCACTTCCCCCGAACGCGCCCACGATCTGTGCCCAGAGGGGACGCACGGCGCGCAGCTTGGCGATCTGCAGGAAGAAGTTCGCGCCCATCGAGAACGCAAAGGCGATCTGTGACGCCGCCTCGTCGATCGTGAGTCCGCGCTCACAGAGAGCGCGCAGATATGCCGTCGCCGTGGCAAGAACCGAAGCGACCTCCTGCACATCGTTCGCGCCGCCGTTGCTGTAGACGTCGCTGCGCACGAACACCGTGCGCAGATGCGGTGCGTTTACCGTCGCCCAGCGCGCTGCCGCTGCGAGGCTGTCATAGTGGGCATCGAGGGAGGCGGGGAGTTTCCCGTCCGCCGCCAGTGCGCCGATGGGGTCGGCACCGACGATGCCGCGCACCTCTGCCATGTCCTCGCCCGAGGCACGGCGTGCCGCCGCCACAAGGGCGAGCAGGGGCACGGCGTTCGCGCCTGCGTAGACATAGAGGGGGAACTTCGCGAGGTCAAGTCCCGTGAGGAGGACGTGCATGTCCTCGACCGTCGTCACACTCGTCCCTGTGTCGCCGACCGCCTCCGCCTGACGCGCATCCACACCGGCACGCGACGCCGTGTCGAGCACGATATGGTAGATCGTCGCGCCCTTGTCATTCTCGTGGCGCAGGAGCTCGTTGTTCTCCGCCGGCAGCGTCTCGTCACACGCCTGTGCGATGCCCCACGGCTTGCCGATGTAGCCCGCCGCATCCACGCCGCGCAGGTAGTCTCCCATGCCGGGCATGACGCCCTTCGGCAGGATGTCCTCCGTGTGCTTTCGCGTATACATCGGGTCGAAGGTGATCCCCTCGTAGGTCTTCGTGAACATCTTCTTCTCGAACGGCGCGCCCTTCAGGAGTGCCTCACAGGCGGCTTTCCACTCCTCGTCCGTGGGCGGCGTGAATTCATCGAGCGGAACATCGGGAAAATTCTCGACATCCGCCGATTTCTTCAGAAGCTTCTGAAGTTCCTCGTCGCTCGACCGCTCTTTTTCTTCCGGCATAGTACGTCCTCCTTTAATTTATTCCGGGAAGGCTCTGTCAGGGTTAGCCCCCAACATATAATAAAGCAATACGATGTGGGCAAAATTTTTTGTCCTGTCCATGAAATGCGCTGAACGCGTAGAAGAGCTGCGCGAAAGCGTATTGAAGCCGACAGGGCAAAAAAGATAAACACAGAGTATTGCTAACCCTAAAAAAAATCGCTCTGAGCTTCCACCCTCAGAGCGTTCCCCCATCACGGGGGAAAAACGAGAACTGAAAAGATGAGCAATGTTTCCCCAAGGAGCAATGCTCCTTCATCCCGGGGAAATCTCTGCGCATGTTCCCGGACGTGCGCACAGATCTCCGCAGGATCGCGCAGGGAATCGAGCCTCGCATAGAAAAAGCCCATCCCGCAGCAGCAGAATGGGGCTTTCCGGTATCGTCACTCAGTTCTCGTTTGGTTTGGTCGCAACTGCGCCAAACTTTATATCAAGCGAACGAATCCGCAAAATCTCCATCCCCATCACTCGCAGGTCAATCGGTGATTGTTAATCAAGCAGGTCTCCTGGCTCCAGTTCATCGCTCCTTCGCATCTTCCCGGGGGGACTCCCCAGTGACTGCCAGCTCGCGCTGGCGTGCGAATTTGCTCCCTGATACAGTGGCGTGACCGCTCCGGCTTATGAGATCATACTCTCCCTACCGGATTCCCTATGAAGCATTGAGACTTTGCTATGCAAAACCTCTGCACTTGATCCAATTTCTATATGTAATTTTTATGGTACGATAGAATAGTACCACTGAAAGCATTTCTTGTCAATAAAAAAGAATCACTGCGTGAATACTTCCACAGTGATTCTCTCTTTTGTTACTCGAGGACGTAGACCTCAACCGATCGTCGTCCGAACTGGATGGCCTCGTCATAGCTCTCCATGCAGAGGTCAATCGTATTGCCGACGATCGCCCCGCCCGTATCCGCGGCGATTGCCTCGCCGTAGCCCGGGATGTAGAGCCGCGAGCCGAGCGGAATGACGTTCGGGTCGACGGCGACGACACCGCGGCGCGCCGCCATACCGGTCGCCGTGATGCCCGCACCGCCCCCATCACTCGGGAGGTAGGCGGATGCGCGCATGGTATACGCTGCACGGTAGCGGGGAATGCCCCGGCTCACACGCTCGGCCTCGCGCTCACGCGCGCGCCGCTGCTCTGCCGCCTGCTCATTCTCTGTGAGCTGGATCGCGAGGTGTGCCGTGACCGGTGTCTCAACCCCCGGGCTCACATCGACCTCGTTCATATTGTAGCCGTACTCTGCCACAACGTCGCCGACGGTGCGTCCGCTCGTCATGACCTGCTGTGTATCGCCCCAGAAGG
>JABZYJ010000053.1 GCA_015265235.1 Selenomonas sp.
GCTCCAGCGCCGTACGATCAAGTCCTGTGGCAACCTTGACGCGGTCACGCACCTTGCCGTTGATCTGCAGAACGATCTCTACCTCATCCTGCACGAGCGCCGCCGCATCGTACTGCGGCCACGTCTGTGCGTGGACGTTCCCGCCGAAAAGTTCCGCCCACAGCTCCGCCGCGATGTGCGGTGCAAACGGTGCGAGCATCCGCACGAGTGCACTCGCTGTCTCGCGCGCGAGCCCCGGCGTGAGTTCCTTGTCCTGAAATGCGTAGAGCGCATTGACCAGCTCCATGATGGAGGAGATCGCCGTGTTGAACATGAAGCGGTCGCGCACATCCTCTGTGACCTTCTTGATGGTCGCGTGGAGCACGCGGCGGAGCTCCGCCTCCTCTGTGCTGAGCGTTGCCGCATCGTAGGACGCAGGCGCACCCTTGATCGTCTCTGCGAACTGTCCGAGGATGCGCCACACGCGCCCGAGGAAGCGGTATGCCCCCTCGACGCCCTGATCGCTCCAGTCAAGATCACGATCCACGGGCGCGGCAAAGAGGATGAAGAGCCGTGCCGTATCCGCACCGTAGCGGTCGATGATTTCCTCGGGCGAGACGACGTTGCCGAGCGACTTCGACATTTTCGCGCCGTCCTTGATGACCATGCCCTGCGTGAGGAGGTTCGTGAACGGCTCGTCGAAGTCGAGCATCCCTGCGTCGCGCAGCACCTTCGTGAAGAAGCGTGCATAGAGAAGATGCAGGATCGCGTGCTCGATGCCTCCGATGTACTGATCGACGGGCGCCCAGTAGTTCACCTTGTCGCGGTCAAAGGGACGCTCCGTGTTCTTCGGATCCGCATAGCGGTAGTAGTACCACGAGGAGCAGATAAAGGTGTCCATCGTATCCGTCTCACGCGTCGCATCACCGCCGCACTTGGGACATTTGCAGTGGAGGAAGTGTTCACTCGACGAGAGCGGTGAGACGGTCCCCTGCGCGAACGAAACATCCTCGGGGAGACGCACAGGCAGCTCCGCCTCTGGGACGAGTACCTCGCCGCATTTCGGACAGTTGATGATGGGAATCGGCGCCCCCCAGTAGCGCTGGCGCGAGATGAGCCAGTCGCGCAGGCGATAGTTGACGCGGCGCTTGCCGTAGCCCTGCGCCTCCGCCTCGTCCATGATCGCCTGCATCGCCGCGTGCATCTCCATCCCCGTGAACTTGCCGGAGTTGATGAGAATGCCTTCCTTTTCGGTGTATGCCGCCGTCATGTCCTCAAGACGCAGCTCTCCGTCCTTCGGGCGGATCGTGAGGATCTTGCGGATGCCGTATTTCTCCGCGAACATCCAGTCGCGTTGATCCTCCGACGGGACTGCCATGACCGCACCCGTGCCGTACTCAAAGAGGACGTAGTTCGTGACCCAGATCTCAACCTGCTCTCCGTTGAACGGATTCGTGCAGCAGAGCCCTGTATAGATGCCCTCTTTTTCCGACTCGCTCGAGGAGCGCTCAATGTCGGATTGCTTTTTGACGCGCGCACAGAACGCACGGATCTCCTCTGCCTTGTCGCTGACGGCGCAGATCTTCTCGACGAGAGGATGTTCGGGCGCGAGTGCGACAAAGGTCATGCCGAACACGGTGTCGGGACGCGTCGTGTAGACGGGGATCTCCGCATCGAGCGCGGGCGCGGGCAGGCGGAATTCAAGGCCCTCACTGCGTCCGATCCAGTTGGCCTGCATCGTCTTGACGCGCTCTGGCCAGCCCGGGAGTTTGTCGAGATCGGCGAGAAGCTCATCGGCATAGTCCGTGATCTTGAAGAACCACTGTGCGAGATCTTTCTTGTGCACCTCGGACTTGCAGCGCCAGCACTTGCCGTCCTCGACCTGCTCGTTCGCGAGCACCGTGCCGCAGGTATCGCACCAGTTCACGGATGCCTTTTTCTTGTAGGCAAGGCCTTTCTTGTAGAACAGCTCGAACAGCCACTGTGTCCAGCGATAGTAGTCCTCACGGCAGGTGATGACCTCGCGGTCCCAGTCGTAGGCAAGCCCCAGCGCACGCTGCTGCTTCTCCATGTTCGCGATGTTCGCGTACGTCCACTCCGCCGGATGCACCTTGTTCTTGATCGCTGCATTCTCAGCGGGCATGCCGAAGGAGTCAAACCCCATCGGATGCAGGACGTTGTACCCCTCCATCGTGCGGAAGCGCGCAATCACATCGCCGATCGAGTAGTTGCGGACATGCCCCATGTGAAGTTTTCCCGACGGATACGGAAACATCTCAAGCGCGTAGTACTTCGGTTTCGTCGTGTCCATCTCCGTGTGGCAGCTGTGCTCCGTCTCCCAGATCTTCTGCCACTTTGCTTCAATCTCCTGCGGACAATATCTCTCCACTCTACTCGAGCTCCTCCCAAATATCAAATACCATTACTTATCGAATGGAGCGGAGCACCGCATCCAATTCCTCAACGCGTTTCGACAGTGCCGCGCCAAGCGCCCCTGCCCTCTCCAGCGAGCCGCTCGAATGACGAATCGCATCGACACCGCTCGCAAGACTGCCCTTCATATCCGTCACGCGCCCGTCAAAGCCCTGCTCGAAGTCCTCGACCTTCGTATCAAACTCCTGATTCTGCGCGAGCATCTGATCGATCTCATTCACATCATGCAGGAGCTCGCGGATCGCCTCATCGGACGCCTCCAGCCGCTCGCGTGTATTCTCGGAGAGCTTGCGCACCTCCCCTGCGACGACGGCGAACCCACGTCCCATCTCGCCTGCACGTGCCGCCTCGATGGCGGCGTTGAGCGCGAGCAGGTTGATCTGCGCGGAGATCTCCGTAATCATGTGCATGACCTGCTCGATCTTCTTCGTGCTCTCGGTCAGATGCTCCAGCTTCGGTGTGATCGAGGCGTTGCGCGACAGGAGTTCCTTCGTCATATTGCCCTGATCGCCGATGCCGTCGCTCATCTGGTTGACAAGCCCGGAGACGTTCTCGACGCTCTCCGCCACATGCTCCATGACATCCGAGAGCCCCGCCATCTGCTGGCGGTAGCTGTCGAACTCCTGAATGATCCCCTCGCGCAGATGTGCGATGATCGCGCGGCGCTTGATCTCATGCTCGAGATACGTCTTCTGATACAGCGCGTACTTCGACGGGAAACGATCCATATAACCGTCACTGAACGTACCGCCCGAGAGCTGATAGAAGAAAATTGCCGTCAGCGTCTCGTTGGTGTGCAGACCTGCCACCTCGCCGAACGCCGAGAAGCCTGCCAGTGCAATACCGTCGAAGAGATCTGCTCCTGCGAGTTCCGCTGCAAAGGTCAGGCGGCGCAGGATGCAGTCGTTCAGCACTGCGCCGATCGGCGCAGGCTTGCCCTTTGCGTATGCGGCGTACTCATCCTTCAGTGTCTTGACGAAGTTCTCCCGCCGCATGAGGAAGATCTCCTCTCCCGCCGTAATGTCACAGTAGAAGTGGAACCGCTTTTCCGCCGCGTCAAACTGCTGCACCGAGCGAATGAAATACTGCTTGCCGACGTGCGAGGCAAAGGTATAGCCGCCAAGTGCATCACTGAGTGCATTCACGTCGGAGACATGGAAATGCTTCATCAGCACATCGGCAAAGGGCACAGGATGTCCCTCTGCATCGGCAACCGTCTCCACCGTGCGGAGCGTCGCATCTGAGCCGATGATCGTCCACTTGTCCCCCGTCGGCTCTGCCGCCTGTGTCTTGAAAATGGAGTAGCGATAGTCGTCGGCAAGACGAACGACAAGCACGACAGCGTGATTCTCAAGCACCTGTTTCCCATTGTAGATATAGGTGTGGGAGAAATCGAGCGCACCGCTCGCGCTGCCGCCGATGTAGGGGCAGGGCAGGAACTCACTGTCATAGAGTGCCTTCAGCACGAACGACTCACACGCCGTCACACCGTCTATATAGACAAAGGCAAAGGTGTTGTCAAAGCGCACGGGGAACGGAACGCGCTGTGCGTCAATCCCCTCGCGGATTTTCTGAATGCGCTCATCAGGGGTCAGCTCCACCGTACCGCGCCGTATGTCCTCGTTGTGCAGGGGAATCGTCATCATGTGGGTCTGTGCGATCATGCGCTTGCTGTAGACCTGCAGCAGCACCTTTGCGCGCCCGTCCTTCGCATCCATATAGTAGGAGCGCGTCCCCGGCGTATGCGTCAGCTCCCCGCACGAGGAGATGAGCAGAACCTGAACATCAGGAGGCGATGCCGTCTGTACCGTGCGAGCGATCTCCGCCATGGGGAGATCGGACGAGACGAAGCCGAACACGATCGCAGGGCCGCCCGGCACATCGTAGAGCTCGCGCAAACGCTCTGCCGTCAGCTCGCTGCGCGAGAGGTAGGCGGACTTCATATCGCCTGCGCCGACACTGCCGAGTCCCGCGAACGGCACACGCGGCTTTGCGGCAGTCGCCCCCTGCGGTGCCCCTGCTGCCGCCAACGGTTTTGCCGCGATGCGGTCAGCGAGCGAAACCTCCGCTTCCTTCTTTTTATCAAAGAGCCCAAACATAAACATTCCTCCCTACGAAAAACTCCCTATTTTTCAATTATATCATGTGCCCTGCGCCTGCGCAAGAAGCGGTAAAGAAGCATTGGGACGATGAGCATGGGGACGCCCAGATAGAGCGCAGAGCGCAGCTCGGGGGTAAACGCCATAAAGAGGAGGCAGAGCACCTGCGCCCAGATCCCGAACAGCGTGACATAGGGGAAGAGCGGCATCCGATAGCGCAGGAGGGACACCGTCCCCGCTGCCTCAAGCCTGCGCCGCCGCCGATACTGGCTCCAGCAGATCGAGATCCACGCGACCGCACCCGAGAACCCCGAGAGTGCGAGCAGATAGGTATAGAGAGCCGCATCGGGATGCAGCGCGTAGAGCGCGATCACGCCCCAGCAAAAGGCAATCGAGGCATAGATGGCACGCGAGGGAATCCCCTTGCGGCTGAGCCCACCGAGCGCACGCGGCGCCATCCCCATCGTCGCGAGTGCGTGCACCGTGCGTGCCGCGCCGTAGAGCCCCGAGTTGGAGCAGGAAAGCGCCGCGGTCAGCACGACGAATGAGAACAGCGCCCCCAGATGCGAAAATCCATGCTCGGCAAGCGCCGCCGCAAAGACACTCTTGGAGAGAGACGCGTGATCCCACGGGAGAATCGAGACGAGCAGCGTAATCGGGATGATGTAGAGCGCGATGATGCGCCACGTCACATTGCGCACCGCCGTCGGAATACTGCGCGCGGGATCCGCCGTCTCCCCCGCCGCAAGACCGATGATCTCCGTCCCTTGAAAATTGACGAGAATAATGACCATCGTCAGCGCAATACTCGCGTATCCATGCGGGGCAAAGCCACCGCTGCCGAGTAGGATGCCTGTGCCGATATAGCCCTCATCTCCGATGAGCCCGAGACAGATCAGGAGTGCAACGGCGCTGAACGCCACGAGAGCGATAATCTTGACGAGGGCGAGCCAGAACTCGCTCTCGCCAAATTTATCGACGCGAAACAGATTGAGGAGGGTGACGAGCAGCCCAAACAGGACCGCCCACCAGATCGTCCCGACCTCGGGCAGGAATGAATTCATGATGATGCCCGCAGCAATCATCTCCGAGGGCACATAGGACACCCACGTCACCCAGTAGGACCAGCCCACACCGCACGCCCACGTCGCCGAGATATTCTCGCGCGCGTAGACGACGAATGAGCCCGAAAGCGGCTGCTCCACCGCCAGCTCTGCGAGACAGAGCATCACGGCGAGCACAATGATGCCGCCCAGCAGATAGGAAATTACCGCCGCAGGCCCCGCCTGCTCGAGGACGTAGCCCGTCCCCAAAAAATATCCGCTCCCGATCACACCGCCGAGAGAGATGAGCTGAAGATGTCTGTGCTTCAGCCTCCGTTTCATCGTCGACTCGCCCATTGGCTCCGTAACACAACCTTTCTCCTCGAACTAATTGTATAAAAAATGCGCTCTCATCATACTACAAGAGCGCGTCAATTACTATCATTTATTTGACAAATACGTAAATTTTTATTATGATTCTATTAAGTATGAAAAGGAGGAGCACTCACTATGAAATTCAGAGCTTTACTGATTGCTCTCGCGCTCGTCGTCGGCATCACGGGGACCTCATCCGCCGCCCTCAGCGAGCATCGGGAGGCTGCGCAGAACCTGTCCATCGCCTACCCCGTCATCAGCCTCGATGACAGTGCGGTCGCCGACCGCATCAACGCTGATATGAAGGCACTCGCGGAAACCTTCCGCGCCCAGTACCAGAGCGGGGCATTCTTCCGCGGCGAGCTTGGCTATCGCGTGCATCTCGACGACGCAAACTTCCTGTCCGTGACGTTCACGGAGCTGCGCTACGACCTGCACGCCAACCAGCCCACGCGCCACGACTACGGCATCGTCTACTACAAGAAGACGGGACAGCGTCTGCCGCTCTCCTTCTTCGTGCACGTCACGCCGTCCGATCTCGACGGCGAAGCGGTGAACGGTCACCTCTACAACGAGTATGGACGCAATACGCCGATCCAGCCCGAAAAGTCTGTGCGTCAGCTTCCGACCGACTACTTCCTCGGCGGACGCGGCTTCGTCTGCCCCATCTTTCAGCCGGGTGAGCTGACCGCGAGCACGGGGCCGACCTACGTACTGCTCGATGCGGGCATCGTCGAGTACTTCAACCGCAAGAACAAATGAGTACGGATCGTGACTACACGACCATCACAGGGGAGATACCGGAGGGCGGTGTCTCCCCTGTTTCGTATGAGATCCAGCGTTCCCGCTTCCTCGCCTACGTCATACACGCGGAGGACGAGGACGAGGTGCGCACATGGCTTGCCGCACTGAAAAAGGAGCACTACGATGCACGCCACGCGCCCTACGCCATGGTCCTTGGTGCAGATGCCGCGCGGCAGCGCTCAAGTGACGACGGCGAGCCGGGCGGGACGGCGGGCAGCCCCATCCTCGAAGCAATCAAGGGACGCGGCATCACGGATGTCGCCGTCGCCGTCGTCCGCTACTTCGGCGGGATCAAGCTCGGCGCGGGCGGGCTCATCCGTGCATACGCCCATGCGGCAGGGCTGGGGCTCGATGCCGCCCCCAAGCTGCGCATGACACTCCTGCGCGAGCTGTCCGTCACGATCGACTACGACCTGCTCGCCGCCGTCGAGCGCTACATCCGCACAGAGGAACTGATCGCAGGAGAAACGACATACGCAGAGCGCGTCACGTGCCTCCTCCGCGTCCCGCCCGACGACATCGCACGCCGCACGGCGGAGCTGACCGATCTCACGGCGGGGCGCGCTGTCTGCACCCGTGGCGTGACGGCGTATCAGGGAATTCCGTGCGAATAAACAAAGATAGGGGCCGCTGCACGAAGTTTTTCGCCTCGTACGGCAGCCCCTATTCTGTGTCCCCGATTCACTCAATATTACAGATCTCCACCCCGCAGTTCTCGCAGTGGATGGTCTTTTTCAAATAGTCGATATCCTTGATGAGGATCAAATGCCCGCGCATATCGATCACACCGCACTTCTTCAGCTCGGCGAGCATGCGGTTAAGACTTTCCCGCGCCGATGCGGAGTAGTTCGCGAGCTCCTGATTCGTGAGCGGCACGGAGATCAGTATCCCCTCGTCCGTCTCCATCCCATAGCTGTTGGCCAGACGGAGGAGCGTCGAGCAGAGCGCCCCCTTTTTCCCGTAGAGCACGAGGTCGCGGAATTTGAGGTGCTGCTTGCGCATGTGCATCCCGATCAGCTTCAGCAGCGCGACAGCGAGGTGCGGATGCTTTTCGAGATATGCCTCCAGTACGGGGAACTCGATGGCGTAGACCTCGGCGGCGCTGCGCGCAATCGCACTAAAGAGATAGGTCGGCTCATCCTCGTAGATCGGCAGCTCCCCGACGAGACTCCCCTTCGTCGCAAGACGCAGCGCCAGAACACGCCCCGATGCACCGTATTTGACCACGAAGATATGCCCCGAGCGCACAATATAGAAATAATGTGCCGGCGCACCCTCACGATAGAGATACGCTCCATCGTGTAGGGAAATCACCTTGCCTGGAATCGACATCAGTTCCTTGATGAGTGCTTCCTGTTTCATCTGCGCCCCCTCTCCACGATACCGTATCGTATATATTTATAGTAGCGAAAAAACAAAAAACTTCATGTGATATTCGTCACATACAGAGCAAATTTTTTTCACTATAATTTCATTTATCAACGTTATATGAAAAGGGAGAGATGGTCATGGAAAACAAGGACATTCTCGCCACGCTCGGCGAGAATCCATCCCGGCGCGACATCCTCGCACACTGGGAGCCGGAAAACGAAGTGTTTTGGAAACGATACGGCGAACGCATCGCCAAGCAGAACCTCTACACCTCTACGTTCGTTCTGACACTCGCCTTCGTCGCATGGACGATGTGGGCGACCCTCGCGCCGCAGCTGAACTCCGTCGGATTCCACTTCTCCGACAACGAGATCTTCACGCTCGCCGCGCTGCCGGGCCTCGTCGGTGCGACGGGACGCCTCATCTACACCTACCTCCCCGCCATCCTCGGCGGACGCAACTGGACGCTGATCTCGACGGCAGCCCTGCTCATCCCGCTCATCGGGCTCGGCGGCGCGGTCACGGACACCTCGACGACCTACGACACCTTCGTCCTGCTCGTCGGCATCCTCGGCATCGCAGGGGCAAACTTCTCGTCCTCCATGGCAAACATCGGCTTCTTCTTCCCTAAATCTGAGAAGGGGCTCGCCCTTGGCATCAACGCGGGCATCGGCAACCTCGGTGTCTCCGTCATCTACCTCACCGCACCGATGCTCCTCGGCCTGAGCTTCGGCGGATTCTTCGGCGCACCGCTCGTGAACGCGGCAGGCCATGAGGTCTACCTCCAGAGCGTCTGCTACTTCTGGGCAATCCCGACCGCGCTGAGCCTCATCCTCATCTGGTTCTGCATGGACAATCTGCCCATCCCGCGCCAGAGCCCGCGCAGCATGATGTCCATCTTCGGCAACAAGCACACGTGGCTGCTCTGTGTCATCTACACCTGCGGATTCGGTTCGTTCATCGGCTACTCCGCCGCGCTCGCACTGCTCGTCAACCGCGAGTTCCCCGAGGTCTCCTTCGCCTACGCCGCATTCCTCGGACCGTTCATCGGCGCCGGCGTGCGCCCCATCGGCGGCTGGGTTGCGGACAAGGTCAACAGCGGCTCGAAGGTCACACTCTACTCGCTCATCCTGATGCTTGTCGCCTGCATTGCGACCGTCATGGGCATCCAGTCGCATAACTTCCCACTCTTCTTCGGATCGTTCCTCGTGCTCTTCTTCTCGACGGGCTTCATCAATGCCGCATGCTTCCGTATGATCCCGTTCGTCTTCAACAATCCCGTGCACTCCTCGCTCGTCACCGGATTCACAGCGGCGATTGCGGCCTACGGCGCATTCTTCATCCCGAAACTCTTCGGCTGGGCGGATGGAACGCAGGGCAGCGTTACCCCCGCGTTCAACATCCTCATTGCCTTCACTGTGCTGACCATCGCCATCACGTGGTTCTTCTACGTGCGCAAGGGCGCAGGCATCAAGTGCTGATGAGACTTAAGGAAGCACGGATAAATTCGGCACCACCATCTTAGGGAAGCACGGATAAACGCAGAACTGCCGTACAAAGGGGCAAAAACCCTTGTGCGGCAGTTTTTTATCCCTGCCCCCATCTTGCACACTGCCCCCCCTATGCTATAATGAGACTAAGATAAGGAAGAGAGGAGCACGGCACCGTGGAATGCAAAGCAATCCGAAACATGGCGGACGACGACAATAAGACACTCAACTACAAGATGAAGCTCCTGCTGGACATTGGACAGACCCTAATGGAGAGCGGGGCGGACTGCGCGCGCGTCATCCGCGACATGAAGCGGGCAGCCGTGCATCTGCGCATCCCCGCCGAGAACATCCAGTCCCACGTCACCTACACCACGCTCATGCTCAACGTCTGCGACGGCGAGCGCTCCTTTACCCAGTTCCGCAAATGCATGAAACACGGCGTCAACCTCGCCGTCCTCGCCGCCGTCAGCAAGCTCACATGGCGCATCCTGCGCGGCAACACGCCCATCTCTGCCATTGAGCACGCCATCACACGCATTCGCGCACGCGCGCTCTGCTATCCCCACTGGGGCATCGCCCTCGGCGCTGCCGTCGGCTCGGGCGGCTCGTGCAAACTCTTTGGCGGCAGCTGGGAGGAGTCTCTCATCGCTACCATCGCGGCACTCATGGGCTTCATTGCACACCGCCTCAGCAACAAGTACGCATTTAACCCCTATGCCTGTGCCATGATTACGGGCTTTGTCGCAACCATCTTCGCATGGGCGATCCCCGCCGCGCTCGGCCTCGGGACAATGTGGTACGCACTCGTTGCGTGCACCATCTTCCTCATGCCCGGCTTTCCCTCCGTCAACGCAGCAAGTGACGTGCTGAATCGCTTTACGACATCGGGCATGACGCGTGCCATGGACACCATGCTCATCATCGGCGGCCTGACCTTCGGCATTGCCTTTGCCATCCTCATCGCGGGCGTGGGGAACATCTCCGACGTCCACATCCAGCCCACGGACACCTACCTCAATCAGGCGATCGCAGCAGCCCTCGCCGCCGGCGGCTTCTCCGTCATGTTCAACACACCGAAGAAGCTCCTCGCCATCGTCGCCGTCGAGGGCATCGTCACCATGCTCATCCGCAACGTCCTCATCCTCGAGTTCGGACAGCCGCAGGCACTCGGTTCCTTCGTGGCGGCAGCGTTTGTCGGCATTGCGGCACTCAAGGTCATCCACATCGTCCACACGCCGAACACCCTGCTCATCCTCCCGCCCGTCATCCCCCTCATCCCCTGCGTCCTCCTCTACCGCCTCCTCTTCGCTGTCCTCCACATCCAGACCATCTCCGTCGAAGAACTGCTCGAGGCACTCCGCTTCGGCGTCAACGGCATCACCATCATCCTCGCCGTCGTCGTCGGCGTCTCCATCCCGAACATCTTCATCCAGCGGCGCATCGAACAACAGCAGCAGCGCGAGATCGACGCCATCATCAAGGCTCGTGCATTCGAGCGCTGATGCAATTCCATCAACACGCCAAAAGACCTGCCCCTCTAAACCATCAGGTGATCGAGAGAGCAGGTCTTTTTATGCACCAGCCACAGGCCTATGGTCAGGACACCCCGGAGCGAGGCTCTATCCCCTTGATTGCACGCAACGCACGACTCAGTTCCGGCATATCCTCAGAAATAATCTCCCAAATAAGGCACAGATTTACGCCCTCGTAGTCATGGACAATGCGATTCCGCAGTCCATAGATCTGTGCCCATGCCACCTCCTGATGCTTTTTCTTGAAATCCACGCCCAGTTTCGCTGTGAGCTCTCCGATCTGCCCGAGGTTAAACACACATGCCTCGACGAGCATATCGTTGGCGCGAAAGTCTTCGTAAGAAAGACCTGCGCTGTATGCGCATACCTTCTCAGCATAGTGAAGCATCTTGCCAAGAATAATGTCATCGCGCATAAATCTCTACCCCCGTTCGCTTGATTTCCTCGGCGATACGAGACTTTGGCTCGATATGCGTGATATCAAACACATCCATATCCTTACCGCTCAGAGCTTCTCGCAGTTCCTCCACAAGCCCCATGAATTGAAGCCCACGCAAATTACTGTCCACGAGCAAATCTACATCACTTTGGGATGTTGCCGTCCCCTTGCTGTAAGAACCGAAGAGAACCGCCTGTCGAATCCGATGCCCGGCAAAGATTGGCTGCAAGCGTTGTTTTATTTCATCACATGTATAAACCGTCTCCGACATATCCATCTCTCCGATCCGCACACTGCCTACCATGACTTCCTGTATCTTTTCCGAACATCTTCATGTTATACCATACCATGACCTAAAACAAATCACAATATACGCATATATATTTATGCGCTGAGCTTCATCGTCGCGCTCAGAGGTACACTGAAAAAATGAGAAAAGACTGCTGCACGAAGACGAATCTCCTTCATACAGCAGCCTTTGGGTATACGCC
>JABZYJ010000054.1 GCA_015265235.1 Selenomonas sp.
GTTCCTATATCTACTTTGAGGAGGCACGCCTCACCATGCTCACGAAGAAGCTCTATGCACAGAAATTGGATCCCTCCTGCTTTACGAACGCCGCGGTAAAGGGGCAGGAGGATTTCCCCCAAACCTACTATCCGGAGCATGACTACCACACGATGTATATCGCAGAGATTGAGAGCATCCTTCTAAAGGAGTAACTATGCCAACGAACGACAAGGAAACCGCCGCTCGCATCCTCGCCGCCTCCTCTCTTGCCCGCGATATGAACGAGGAGGATGTCGAGGAGCTCCTCGCCTCAAGCGACGTGCGCCTGCACACCTATCCGAAGGATACGATCATCTTTCACGACGGCGATATGCCCCACTCCCTCTACATCCTGATTGCGGGGGAGGTGCACATCCTCAAGGATACGCGCTCGGGGCGCCAGATCTTCATCTCCGAGATCAATCAGCCGGGTGATATGTTCGGCGAGGTCTACGAGGTGCTGCAGCGCCCCTACGATATGTACGTCACTGCCGTCACCAGAACGACCCTGCTCGAGGTATCGAGCCACCTCTTCACGCTGGACATCGGCGAGACACCGCACCGCTCTGCCCTGCTCGTCCAGCGCAACCTCATGCGCATCTTCGCCGCCAAGGCGTACGCGATGCACACGAAGCTCAAAGTCCTCGCGAGCGGTACGCTGCGCGAGAAGATCGTGCGCTACCTCCTCCCCTACATCGACCAAAAGGGATGTGCCGCGCTCGCCGTCAGCCGTGAGTTTATTGCCGCCGACCTCGCCGTCAGCCGTCCCTCTCTCTCACGCGAGTTGAGTGCGATGCAGCGTGAGGGCATCCTCAAGGCGGCAGGACGCAAGATCTGCATCACGGATATGGAAAAATTTGAGAGCTACCTATGACAAAAGAACCGCCAACGAAGCTGAACTGTTTCGTTGGCGGTTCTTATTTTTGATGAATTACCGTGCGGCACACGAGCCCGTGTGCACACTGCAGTCCTCGTCGCGGTTCGTCAGACCGAGCTCCTTCAGCAGCTCCATATCCTGAGCAATTGTCGTGCCCGAGGTCGTGAGCATATTGCCCGTGATGGAGGCGGATGCTCCGGAGAGGAACGCCGTCGCGCCGTTCTCCGGGAGCAGCTTGCGCCCTGCGCCGAGGCGGATGTTCGCCGTCGGATTGATAAAGCGGAAGATCGCCACCGTACGCAGGATGTCCTCCCCCGAGAGCGGAGCGAGATGCTCCAGCGCCGTCCCCGGAATCGCCATCAGCGAGTTGATGGGGATGGACTCGATGCCGAGCTCCTGCAGGGCAAACGCCATGTCAAAGCGATCCTCCCACGTCTCGCCCATGCCAATGATACCGCCCGAGCAGACACACATCCCCTCCGCCTGTGCCGCCTTAATCGTGCGGATGCGGTCAGCGTACGTGTGCGTCGTGCAGATCTGCGGGAAATACCGCTCCGATGTCTCGATGTTGTGGTGATAGCTCGTCACCCCCGCCTCGCGCAGACGGCGCAGCTGGCTGCGCGTGACGAGACCATGCGACGCGCAGAGATCAATCGTCAGCGACTTCCGCATCGCCCGATAGGTGTCAAGCGCCTTCTCAAACTCCTCACCCGAGAGGGCCCCGCCCGAGGTGACGATGGAGAAGCGGTTCGCCCCCGCATCCTGATTCGCCTTCGCATGAGCGATGATCTCCTCCTGCGGGAGGAACGGATACGTCTCCACGCCCGTCTTGTGGCACGCCGCCTGTGCGCAGTACTTGCAGTTCTCCCCGCAGCGACCGCTGCGGCCGTTGACGATCGTGCATAGATCGATGTGGTTTCCGCAGAACTGCTGCTGCAGACGATGAGCCCCCTCCTGCAGCTCCTCCAGCGGAGCATCCATGAACATCGAGCGGTCGTCCTCACGGCGGACGCGGTAGCCCGCGATAATCTTCTGCGTCAGTTCAGCAATACGGCGTTTCTGCATAAAAAATCCCTGCCTTGTCATAGATCACACGTATGAGGTCTATTATAGAGCAGGAATTTTATTACGTCAACTAAATATTGTCTATTGGTTTACCTTTGCTCCATGCGCATCCCAATAGCTGTCCAATGCCGCCGCAACGGATGCCGTATACGCCGCCGAATCCGTCAAAGGAGATGCGAGCACCGCGTCACGCAGTACTGTGCGGCGTGTACGCAGAGCGGCGACATCCTCCGCGAGCGCACAGACAATCCGCTCATAGGCACGCGCATCGGACGCGATCCACTGCGTCTGCCCCGCCGCCGCGAGCACGGACGCACTGCGCCGCGCCGTGTGCGTCTCCCCGCACAGTGTCACAACGGGAGTGCCATGGAGGAGTGCCTCCGCCGCCGCAGCCGGCCCGGAAAAGGGGAAGGTATCGAGGACGACATCGACAGAGCCATAGTCCAAAACTCCCGCACCGCCCGGCTTCACAAAGATGCGCTTCATGGGCAGCTTCAGCCCGTCCAGCATCTCGACAATCGTCGTCACGCGCAGAGGGCTGTCCTCCGTGTCCTGCAGAACGAGCTGCGCCTTCGGGAGCTTTTTCAGGATGCGTCCCCACACCTTCAGTGCCTCCTCGTTGATGCACATGAAGTCCTGCGTCACAGCGAAGGTCAGCGGTGCATCTGCTGCACGCTCCGCGACAGGCGCACAGCGCAGGGCATCATCCGCCGCATAGCACAGCGCATGCGGCAGGCGCAGCAGCTCCTCGCTGTAGAACTCCTCCGTCCCCGCAGGAGAGAGCAGCTCATCCGTCAGGAACGCATCGACAAAAGGCATCCCCGTCGTCGAGGCGGCATCCAGCCCCGCCATCTGTACGGGCGCAGGGCGCAGCGCGAGCACGGGGAGCGTCGCGCCGCCCTCCCGATGCCCGCCGAGGTCAATCAGGATATCGATCTCATCCGCACGGATGCGCTCCGCCTGCTCCTGCGGTGTCCCCTGCGCGAGCACGGCAGTATGAACGCCCGCCGTCTCCCACGACGCCGGTGCTTTCGCGCGGTCAGTGAGCGCATAGGCATAGACATCGTATTGCTCTGTCAGATGCGTTGCCAGTGCGCCATAGAACGCCGTATGGTCAAACTGCGGTGCAAGGAAGCCAATGCGCCGCCGTGCATGATGAGCGGGGGCACGCGGCGGCAGCGGCTCCTCGCGCTGATAGAGCGACGCACACATCGCAAACTGTGGCTGCAGCTCCTTCGGTGTCAGCTGCGCCGCCGCATGGCAGAGATAGAGATAGCGGGAGAAATGTTCCCGTTGAAGACGCAGGCTCTTGTCCTCGGTCGCCGCCTCGAAGTACGCGGCAATCGCCCCCTCCGTATCGGCGAGCGCACGGCAGCACATCCCCATCATCTCAGAGAAGCGCCACTGCTCCTCTGCGGGGATCTCCTCATGTGCGCGCATGTAGAGAATCGCCTCAATCGCCTCATAGATGTACCCCGTATGAATATCTTCACGCAGGGCACTGTAGTCCTCAATCCAGCTCATACGTCGCTTCGCTCCAATCTAAAATACACCGTCTCGGGCGGACAGCCGATCCGTAGGGGGAACCAACTGCCGTTGCCCGTATGCACATAGCCATAATTCTCCCCGATGCGCACCATCCCGCGCGTGTACTTAAAGACGGGGAAAAGCGGCTGCCCGAGGATACCGAACTGACTGCCGTGCGTATGTCCCGTCAGCGTCAGCGGGACGCGCCCATCCGCCGCTGCATCGTCGATGAACTCGGGATGATGCGCGAGGAGCACCGTCACCGCATGCGCAGGAACGTCCTCCATCGCAGCCGCAAAGAACGCTGCCTTTTCCGTGTAGAACGCATCCCCGCGTGCAAAGGGATAATCCGTCCCCGCAAGGTAGAGCGCGCCGCAGCCCGGAACACGCTCCGCCGCATTGAGAAGGACATGGACATGTCCCCTGCGTGCCATCTGCGTGACAATGGGCAGCGCATTGCGCCGATAGTATTCGTGATTGCCGATGCAGTACCAGATCCCACGCGGAAAATCCCCGACGTGCGCCTCAAGTACCGCAGCAGCCGCCTCGTTCAGATGCTCCGCATCAAAGAGATCGCCCGTTACGGCAAGCAGGTCTGCCCCCCCTGCTGCCGTTTCGGTGAGGAGCGCATCGAGCTCCTCCACAGAGAAAAACGCGCCGAGATGCACGTCGCTGATCTGAGCGATCACCAGCCCATCCGCCTCGGGCGGGAGATTCCGTATGGGGATACGGTAGTCACGGCGCACGGTCGCCGTCCGCTCGATGAATGCGCCATAGCTGCCGAGCAGCGCTCCCACCGTCGGATAGAGTGCGGCACATTTCAGCACGCGCCGCCGCGCAGGACTGTACGGGACGCCGCGTAGCCTGCGACCTGCCGCACGCACGAGGACTGCGAGCATCGTCAGGAGCAGCGCGATGATCTGCGCGACGTAACCGAGGAAGATCGGCAGGGCGATCATCCCCGCCCAGCCCTCCGTCCGATGCGAGGCAAAAAGAAAGAGCATCGCGCCGACGCCGAGGACATCAAAGAGGACGACCGCCGCACGCGCCGCGCGCAGCCGCCGTCCCTCCGTCAGGTACCGCAGAAAAAATACCGACAGCCCTGCGATCAGGGCGACGGCAGACACGAGGATCAAAACAAAGATGGGCAAATGTACCTCCCCGTCAAATTCCCGTAATCATCGACACGAGCGGTATCGTCGCCACCGAGATCACCGTCGAGAGCGCGATGATCTCCGTCATGAGCGGATAGGCGACCTTGTTGTAGAGCAGAGCGACCATCGCCACCATACCGCCCGTCGGCGCAGCGACGATAACAAGGCTGCATCCGAGAATGTAGGGATTCGTGACGAAGAACTTCATCGCAAAGAGAATGGGGATCGGCAGCACTACGGCCTTGAGGAAGGTGTAAACGAGCAGCTTGCGGTCCGTCAGCATGTGACGCATGTGGATGTCCTTCAGCGATGCACCGATCATCATCATCGCGAGCGGAGCCGTCATTGCACCGACCATCGTGAACGCCTGCAGGAGGAGCGGATTCGTCGGAATCTCGCCGAAGTAGATCACACAGGCGATCAGCGAGGCGATGATGCCGGGATTCAGCAGCATGCGCACCATCTCAAGGCCGCGCTGTTTATGAATGCTGATGGAGGACACACCGTAGATGAAAAAGAGCAAGTTGACGGGGATGAAGAAGAGCGTCATATAGACGACCGCCTGATCGCCATACACACCCTGTACGAGCGGCAGCCCCATGAAGAGCGAGTTGTTGAACCAGAACGAGAGGTTCACCGCGCCGCGCAGCCGTCCGCGATAGCGCAGGAGAATCGGCAGCAGGAAACCGACGGCGCACATCATCACAAGGAGGATGGCGTAGTCGATATAGGTGTCAATGACCTGCGCCAGATCCATGTGATCCTGCGCGTGCATCGCTGAGGAGATGATGAGGCAGGGGCACGCGATGTTGACAATCAAGGAGGAAAACTGCTCCTGATTGTTCGGAATGATGATCTTGTAGCGGCGGGCAAGAGCCCCCGCAAAGATCATCAGAAAGAATACGATCATCTGCCCTAAAATCAACATTTCTACATTACCTTCTTTATTTCAGTTCGTAAATCTGTATATGAGTTTTCATGCAAAGCCATCAATGTTTTTCTTCCAGCAGCGGCCTTAGGAACTGCCCCGTATAGGACGCCTTCACCTTCACGACCTCCTCGGGCGTTCCCTGTGCGACAATCGTGCCGCCGCCTGTGCCGCCCTCAGGGCCGAGGTCGATGATGTGATCCGCCGTCTTGATGACGTCGAGATTGTGCTCGATGACGACCACCGTATCGCCGCCGTCCACGAGCCGCTGCAGGATGAGGAGCAGCTTGTGGATGTCCGCTGCGTGCAGTCCCGTCGTCGGCTCATCGAGGATGTAGAGCGTCTTGCCCGTGCTGCGCCGCGCCAGCTCCGTCGCGAGCTTGACGCGCTGCGCCTCGCCGCCCGAGAGGGTCGTCGCAGGCTGTCCGAGGCGGATATAGCCGAGCCCCACGTCGCGGATGATCTCGAGCTTGCGCGCGATGCGCGGCACGTTCGCAAAGAACTCCACCGCCTCGTCAATCGTCATGTCAAGCACCTCGGCAATGGTCTTGCCCTTGTAGTGCACCTCAAGCGTCTCGCGGTTGTAGCGTGCGCCCTTGCAGACCTCGCACGGAACGTAGACATCGGGGAGGAACTGCATCTCGATCTTGAGGATGCCGTCGCCCCGACACGCCTCACAGCGTCCCCCCTTCACATTGAAGCTGAACCGCCCCGCCTTGTAGCCGCGCATGCGCGACTCACTCACCTGACTGAACAGCTCGCGGATCGCATCGAACACGCCCGTGTAGGTCGCGGGATTCGAGCGCGGTGTGCGTCCGATCGGCTGCTGGTCGATATTGATGACCTTGTCGATGTGCTCAAGCCCCTTGATCTTCTTGTGCTTGCCGGGCTTTCCCTTCGCGCGGTAGAGCCGCGAGGCGACACCGCGATAGAGGATCTCGTTGACGAGCGTCGATTTGCCTGAGCCGGATACACCCGTCACGAGGGTGAGCGTCCCGAGCGGGAACTTCACATTGACATCCTTCAGATTGTTCTCCGCCGCGCCCACGATCTCCAGAAAATAGCCGTTCCCCCTGCGCCGCTCGGCGGGCACGGGGATGAACTGTTTGCGTGAGAGATACTGCCCCGTGATGGACGCCGGGTTCTTCATGATCTCCGCCGCCGTGCCCTCCGCGACCACCTCGCCGCCATGTTCCCCTGCCCCGGGGCCGATGTCGATAATGTGATCGGCGGCATACATCGTATCCTCGTCATGCTCCACGACAATGAGCGTATTGCCGAGGTCGCGCAGATGCCGCAGCGTCGCGAGCAGGCGGTTGTTGTCCCGCTGATGCAGCCCGATGCTCGGCTCATCGAGGATATAGAGCACGCCCATCAGCCCCGAGCCGATCTGCGTCGCGAGGCGGATGCGCTGAGCCTCCCCGCCCGACAGTGTCGACGCTGCGCGCGAAAGCGTCAGATAGTCGAGTCCCACATCGAGGAGAAAATGCAGCCGCGCGCGTATCTCCTTTAGGATCTCTCCTGCTATTTTCGCCTCACGCGGCGTAAAATCCTGCTCTGCCGCCGTAAGAAATGCGTCCGCCTCGCGAATCGTGAGTGCCGTGAGTGCGGCGATATCCTTCCCGCCGACCGTCACGGCGAGCGCCTCGGGCTTCAGCCGAGCCCCGTGGCACGCCGAGCACGGCGTATCCGTCATATAGTCCTCGTAGCTCTCGCGCATCTCCTCCGAGTCCGTCTCGCGGTAGCGGCGCGTGAGCGCGGGCAGAACGCCCTCGTACGGGACATGATATTCCTTCTCCTCGCCGAACATATTCGTGTACTGGAAAGAAACATATTCATCCGACCCATAGAGCAGCATCTTCTGCGTCTTCTTGTCCATGCGGTTCCACGGCGTGTGCGCGTCATAGTCGTGCGCCGCTAGGAGCGCCGTGATCGCCCGCATCCCGTAGGAGTTCGGATTTTTTGAGAGCGGTGCAAAGACACCGTCGGCCACACTGAGCGTTGGGTCGGGGACGACGAGCGCAGGGTCAAACTCCTTGTGACTGCCGAGCCCCGTACAGACAGGGCACGCGCCGAATGGACTATTGAATGAAAACATGCGCGGTGCGATCTCGGGCAGCGAGATGCCGCAGTCCACACAGGCGAAGTTCTCGCTGAACATGAGGAGATCGCCGTCCACCACCTGTACGTAGACCACGCCCTCACCTGCGTGGAGCGCTGTCTCCAGCGAGTCCGCCAGACGGCTCTCCATGCCCTCGCGGACGACGAGGCGATCCACGACGATCTCAATCGTGTGCTTCTTCTGCTTTTCGAGCACGATCTCCTCACCGAGATCATGCAGCTCCCCGTCGATGCGCACGCGCACATAGCCCTCGCGGCGAATCTGTTCGAGCACCTTCTTGTGCTCGCCCTTCTTGCCGCGCACGAGCTGCGCCATGATGAGGAGCTTTGCCCCTGCGGGCAGCTGCATGATCCGATCCACCATCTGATCGACGCTCTGCTGCGTGATCGGCTTGCCGCAGTTCGGGCAGTGCGGGCGTCCCGCGCGTGCATAGAGCAGGCGCAGATAGTCGTAGATCTCCGTCACCGTCCCGACCGTCGAGCGCGGATTGTGGCTCGTCGTCTTCTGGTCAATCGAGATGGCAGGCGACAGCCCCTCGATGTTGTCCACATCGGGCTTGTCCATCTGCCCAAGGAACTGCCGCGCGTAGGCGGACAGCGACTCCACATAGCGGCGCTGGCCCTCGGCATAGATCGTATCAAATGCGAGCGAGGACTTTCCCGAGCCGGAGAGCCCCGTCACCACAACTAATTTATCGCGTGGTATCTGCACGTTGATATTCTTTAGATTATGGGCGCGTGCCCCCTCGATCTTGATGTATTCGTTCATTGTATCTGTATGTCCTTATTTTTTCTTCTTCGGCAGTTCGCCCTCGAGCTCGACGATCATGTCACGCAGCTCGGCCGCACGCTCGAACTCCAGCGCACGTGACGCCTGCTGCATCTCGCGCAGGAGGCTCTTGACAAGGTTCTCGCGCTCCTTCTTGCCGAGTTTTTTCTTTGTCTTGCCGTCCTTCTTCCCGTACGGGCTCTTATCCTCAGCCGCGACAAGCGTCATCTCGATGAGCGGGACGATGGGCTTGACGATGGTCTTCGGTACGATGCCGTGCTCCTCGTTGTACTCCTGCTGTATCGTGCGGCGGCGCTCCGTCTCGTCGATGGCGCGCTGCATCGAGCCCGTGATGACATCGCCGTACATGATGACGTGCCCGCCGGCGTTGCGGGCGGCACGTCCGATGGTCTGGATGAGTGCAGTGTCGGAGCGCAGAAAGCCCTCCTTGTCCGCGTCGAGAATGGCGATAAGTGACACCTCGGGCATATCGAGCCCCTCGCGCAGGAGATTGATGCCGACGAGCACGTCGAACTCACCCGCGCGCAGATCGTGAATGATCTCTGCACGCTCGATGGTCGCGATATCCGAGTGGAGGTAGCGCACCTTGACGCCCGCCTCCCGCAGGTACTCGGTGAGGTTCTCTGCCATGCGCTTGGTGAGCGTCGTGACGAGGACGCGCTCATTGCGCTCGATGCGCAGGCGGATCTCACCCATGAGATCGTCGATCTGTCCTGCGAGCGGGCGCACCTCGACCTCGGGATCGAGGAGCCCCGTCGGGCGGATGATCTGCTGAGCGACCTGCTGTGCCTGCTGCATCTCGTATTTTCCGGGCGTCGCGGAGACGTAGACGATCTGATTGATGCGCGCCGCGAACTCCTCGAACGTCAGCGGACGGTTGTCGAACGCGGACGGCAGGCGAAAGCCGTTGTCCACGAGCGAGACCTTGCGGCTGCGGTCGCCGCCGTACATGGCGTGAATCTGCGGCAGGGTCACATGCGACTCGTCGATCATGATGAGGAAGTCCTCGGGAAAGTAGTCGAGGAGGGTGTACGGTGTCGCGCCCGGCGCGCGGTGCGTGAGGTGACGCGAGTAGTTCTCGATGCCGGAGCAGTAGCCCATCTCCTGCATCATTTCGAGGTCATAGTTCGTGCGCTGCTCCAGCCGCTGCGCCTCAAGGAGTTTGCCCTCGCCCTTCAGTACGGCGAGCCGCTCCTCAAGCTCCGTGCGAATGTCCGCCATGGCGATCTTCATATCCTCATCGTCCGTGACGTAGTGGGACGCCGGGAACACCATGGAGTGAAGCCGCTCGCCGTAGACCTCGCCCGTCGTCACGTCGAACTCGATGATGCGCTCCACCTCGTCACCGAACATCTCGATGCGCACGCCGCGGTTGTTGTACCCTGCGGGGAAGATCTCGACCACGTCGCCGCGCACACGGAAGCGTCCGCGCTCAAACGCGATATCGTTGCGCTCGTAACGGATGGAGATGAGCTTCTGCAGGATCTCCTCGCGCGTGATCGTCTGCCCCTTGTGCACGGAGAGAACCATCTCATGATAGCTCTCCGGCGAGCCGAGGCCGTAGATGCACGAGACGCTCGCCACGATGATGACGTCGCGCCGCTCAAAGAGCGAACAGGTCGCGGAGTGGCGCAGCTCATCAATCTCATCGTTGATCGACGCATCCTTCTCAATGTAGGTATCCGTCTGGGCGATGTACGCCTCGGGCTGATAGAAGTCGTAGTAGCTGACAAAGTAGCCGACGTAGTTGTCGGGGAAAAACGACTTGAACTCGCTCGCGAGCTGTGCGGCGAGGGTCTTGTTGTGCGCGATGACGAGGGTCGGACGCTGAACGCGCTCGATGACCTTTGCCATCGTGTAGGTCTTGCCCGTGCCCGTCGCGCCGAGCAGCACCTGTGCCGTCATACCGTTCTCGATGCCGCCGGCAAGATCGGCAATCGCCTGCGGCTGATCGCCCATCGGTTCAAACGGTGCGACGACCTTGAACGGGATCTCTCCCTCGAACTGCGTTGTATTGAGTTTTGGTACCATCGCCATGCGTTCCCCTCCTTCACGAAAAGCTATTCCTTCATTATATCGTATCCGTCAAGGGATGCAATAAAAGCGCAGAGATTCCCCTATCGCATCAGCGATTTCCATGAAAAAAGCACCCATACGGGTGCTTGAGCATCATCTTTTTACAGCTTGCTGACATCGCTCGCCGTCATAATCTCGACGACGGTGAGATCCTTGACGGTATTGAGGTCAATGAAGCCGCCGTCTGCGAGCTGGATGACCGGCATTGCCGTGACGCGTGACTCATCGACATAGACGATGCGCCCTGCCGAACCGTCCGAGAGACGGAGCCAGCAGCCGTTGAGCGCAGCGTTCATCTTACGCATGAAGAGAACGGCGTATTCTGAGTCAAGTTTTCCGTCCAGCACGTCGGCATAGAGTACCTTGAACACCTCGAACGGGGAACGCTTCGCCGCGTAGCTGCGGCTGGATGCCATCGCATCGTAGCAGTCGAGGATGGCAAGCACCTTGCCGAAGGTCGTGATCGCATCCCCCTTCAGCCCCGAGGGATAGCCCGAGCCATCGTCGCGCTCATGATGCTGAATGATGCCGTTCATGAGGTCGGTGCGCCCCTCGAGCTCGCTGTTCTCCACGATCTTGAAGCTCTCGACAACGTGATTCTTCAAAATATCAAACTCTTCTTCCGTCAAAAGCCCCTTCTTTTCAAGAAGGTCCTTCGGAATCATCTGCTTGCCGATATCGAGGAAGAGTCCTGCCAGCACCATATTCTGACGATCGATGCCGATAAGTCCCATCCACTTCGCCATGAGTCCGCCGAGGATGGCGAGATGGACGCAGTGATGCAGGTTGTAGTTGCCCTCCTGATTCATGCTGTACATCATGGAGACGGCCGTCGCCCCCTCCTTGTAGAGGTCGCGCAGGCGGCCGCTCGACATCACGCCCTGCAGGATGCTCATGTTGAGCTTACCGGTCTCTGCCGCCTCGGCAAAGAGTTTCTCCATCTCGCCGTAGACGTAGCGGTAGTCCTCTTCGTATTTGTTGTCCAGTTTGATCTCGCGTTCGGGGGCGGGGCCATCACCGATGACGGCTGCCTTTTCTTCCTTGACCGCCTTTTCCTTCTGAACGGCAGCGATGATGCTGTCCTCATCGACGTAGACAGAGGCGATCCCCTTTTTCTTGAGCAGCTTGATCGTCTCTTTGTCCAGTACCGTGCCGCCCTCGACGAGCACATCCTCACTGTCTCCATCGTAGACGGTACGTCCGATCAGCATTTCCGGCAGAAGGCTTCGTACTGCAAACGCTTTCAGCATGATGTTCTCTCTCCCTTATTTTCTGATGATGTTATTCTTCCCTGATACTACACCTTACTTCACAACAATATTGACCAGCTTGCCGGGGACACAGACGACCTTGACGATGGTCTTACCCGCCGTAAGCTCCTTCGCGCGCGGCAGCTCGGCTGCGAGCTGCTCCAACGCCGCACGATCAAGTCCCGTGGCGACCTTGACG